>DUFJ01000047.1:4852-5103 GCA_013331925.1 Candidatus Iainarchaeum sp. | reverse complement strand
GAGCCAGTGGCTTAGTGCCTTCGGGGGTTCAAATCCTCCCCCGTGCAAAAACCCCAACTGTCGGTTTGCGCCAGCTCAAGCATAATTGCTAACGCAATTATGCGATTTCTTTAGGGTTTAAAAAACCTTTCTTTCCCAATCTTAGTGAAAAGTATGAAAAGTGAGTGTCTTCACGTTTCAAACGCCTGCTAACGCAGGGATTTTTAACAGCTTGAAGAACGCTCTTTTCAGACTTGAAAAACCTGATTTTG
>DUFJ01000047.1:0-4799 GCA_013331925.1 Candidatus Iainarchaeum sp. | reverse complement strand
GGTTTTTTGAATGAAACTTGAAAATAGAAGGGATTGCCTTCACAAATTCACAGGTTGAAAGAACAGCATCTGGAATAATCAAGAAAGTAGAATGCGAGGGAGACAAAGCTCTTTGTTATTTTGCAAAAAAATTCGACAGGGTTGAATTAAAAGCCTTGAAAGTGCCTGGAAAAAAGCTAAAAAGTGCCTTTGAAAAACTTCCAAAAGAAGAAAAAAAAGCCTTAAAAGCTGCAGGAAAAAACATTGAATTTTTTGCAAGAAAGCAAATGCCTGGCGCCTGGAAAGCCAAGAAAAACGGCTTTACTGCGGGAGAAATTTTAAGGCCAATAGAAACTGTTGGAGTTTATGTTCCTGCGGGAAAGTTTCCATTAGTTAGCTCTGTTTTAATGAATTGCATTCCTGCAAAAATTGCTGGCGTGAAGAGAATAATTGTTTGCACCCCGCCAAAAGCAGACAAGAAAATCCTTGCAGCTTGCTGGCTTTTGGGAATTAAAGAAGTCTTCCTTGCTGGGGGAGCACAGGCAATTGCGGCAATGGCTTTTGGCACTGAAAGCATACCCAAGGTTTGCAAGATTGTAGGACCTGGAAACGCCTTTGTCATGGAAGCCAAAAGGCAATTGTACGGCAAGGTGGACATTGACATGCCTGCAGGGCCAAGCGAGGTATTGGTTTATTCCAACAAGGGCAAAGCAGACTGGATTGCGGCAGAACTGCTTGCTCAGGCAGAGCATGATGAAAGCGCAAAAAGCGTTTTTTTGACAATTAGCGCAAAGCTTGCAAAAAAAGTCAGGACCGAAACTGCCCGCAAACCAAACATTAAGGTCAAAATTGTAAATTCAGAAAAACAAGCGGTTGATTTCATTAATGCCATGGCGCCAGAACACTTGGTTTTGTTTGACGGGGCAGGATTGCTGCCTCGGATTCGCAACGCAGGAAGCATTTTTGTTGGAAAATACAGCGCTGTTGCTTTTGGAGATTACTGCAGCGGCAGCAATCACGTTTTGCCTACTGGCGGCTTTGCAAAAGCAAGAGGAGGCTTGAGCGTGAGGGATTTCGTTAAAGCGATTGCAGTTCAAGAGGTTGCGGAAAGCGGTGCAAAAAAGCTTGCAGAAATTGGAGAAACCATTGCGGAAATGGAAGGCTTGAAAGAGCACAAGAAAAGCATGGAATTGAGAAGGAAAGTGTAATGAAATCAAAAAGGGAGAAAAAGCAAAAGCCATTGCTGGTTTTTGACATTGACGGGGTTTTGATAGACGTGAGCAGGTCTTACAGGCTTGCAATTCAGGAAACAGTCAAGTTTTTTTCAGGCAAAAGCATTTCGCAAGAAGAGATTCAAAAAATAAAAATAGAAGAAAAACTCAACAATGACTGGGTTGTTTCGCAAAAGCTTTTGGAACGGCTTGGTTTTGAAATCCCGCTTGAAAAAGTGATTGAAAGATTTCAATCATTTTACCTGGGAAAAAGCTTTGACGGGTTGATACTGAACGAGAAAACGCTTGTGGAAAGGCAGGTTTTAGAAACTCTTGCCGGCAAGGCAGAACTGTGCATTCTCACCGGCAGACCGCGAACAGAAGCAGAGTTTGCACTGGAAAGGTTCGGCATTTCAGGTTTTTTCAAGAAAACCATTTGCATGGAAGACTGTAATGGAAAAGAAAAACCAAATCCTTTCGGATTGAAGCTGCTTGACAAATATTTCAAGACAAAAAAATGCTTTTACTTCGGAGACACTTTAGCGGACATCGAATGCGCTCGAAAGGCAGGATTTAAGGCAGTCGGAATTTTGCCTCCGCAAGACAAGAGCAAAGCCTTAAAGGAAAAAATGCTTAAAGAAGGCGCAGCCATTGTTTTAGAAAACATTAATAACCTGCCAAGCGTAAAATTGAAAGGAATAGCAAGCAAAAAGACGGTGTTTGAATGAGGCTTGACTTTGAAAAAATGAACGGCTTGGTTCCAGCAATAGTGCAGGATTCAAAGACCGGAAAAGTGCTAATGCTTGCTTTTATGAACAGGCAGGCATTCAAAAAAACCTTGAAAACTAAAAAAGCCACTTTTTGGAGCCGTTCAAGGAAAAAGCTTTGGACTAAAGGAGAGACTTCAGGAAACTTTCTGGAAGTGAAGGGAATTTGGACAGACTGCGACAATGACAGCCTGTTATTGAAAGTAAAGCCTAAAGGCCCGACCTGTCATACTGGGAAAAAATCTTGCTTTTTCAAGAGGGTGAAAAAATGAAGTTAAGGATTGGAATTCCAAAAGGAAGCTTGCAGAACAGCACTGTTGAATTGTTCAAGCGTGCAGGATTCAACATTAACGTGAACGAGAGAAACTACTATCCTTCAATAGACGATGCTGAAATAGAGTGCGTTCTTATCCGCGCGCAGGAGATAGCGCCTTATGTGCAAAAAGGGGCCATTGACTGTGGCATTACAGGCAAGGACTGGATTGAAGAGACAGGATCAAAGGTGGTTGAGGTTTCAGAGCTTGTTTATGCAAAGCAAGGGCTTGGAAAGGCAAAATGGGTTGTTGCTGTTCCTGAAGCTTCAAGCATAAACTCCATTAAAGAGCTTGAGGGAAAAAGGATTGCTACAGAACTTGTCAGTCTTACTAGAAAGTTTTTTGAAAAAAACAAGGTAAAGGTTGATGTAGAATTTTCCTGGGGCGCTACTGAAATCAAGGTTCCAATGCTTGCTGACGCGATTGTTGAAATTACTGAAACAGGCGCTAGCCTTAAGGCAAACAAGCTCAAAGTCATTGACACTGTAATGGAAACAACAACAAGGCTTATTGCAAATCCTGAAGCTTTCAAGGACTCTTGGAAAAAGCAGAAAATTAGTGAAATAGCCCTGCTTTTGGAAAGCGCTTTGGAAGCGCAAAAGAGAGTTGGGGTAATGATGAATGTTCCAGACTCCAAAAAAGAAAAGGTTTTGGAAGTTTTGAAGGACAAAAATCCCACAATAAGCACTCTAAAGCAAGGCGGAATCGATGTTTTCGTGGTTTTGGAAAAAGATAAGGAAAAAAGCCTGATTCCAAAACTAATTGAAGCAGGCGCTGAAGGCGTTGTGGAGTTTGAAATTTCAAAATACATTAAAGGAGAAAAGTGAAATCATGGGAAAGTTCCAGACAGTCAGGGGCATGAGGGATTTTCTTCCGGAATTAGCTGCAAAAAAACAGCTTATAGAGGAAAGGATTAGAGGAGAGTTTGAAGCTTACGGCTTTGAGCCTTTGGAAACTCCGATAGTGGAAAGCTTTGGGCTTTTGGCAGCAAAAGGAAGCGCCGGAGAAGCCATAAAGGAAGAAATCTACTACTTCAAGGACAAGAGCGATAGAGAGTTGGGCTTGAGGTTTGACCTGACAGTTCCGTTAGCGAGAGTGGTTGCTAATAATCCGCAATTGCAAAAGCCTTTCAAGCGTTATGAAATCGGAAGGGTTTACAGGTATGACAGGCCTGGAGCTAAAAGATACAGGGAGTTCACGCAGGCAGACGCGGACATTGTAGGAAGCGATTCCATAATTGCGGACTTTGAGTGCGTTGCATTGGCTTACAAGGTAATGAAAGACTTAAGGCTGGATTTCAAAATCAGGATTTCAAACAAGAAACTGCTCGAAGAAATTGTGGTAGCAAGCGGAGTGAAGAAAGAACAGCTGAAAGAATGCCTGCGTTCCATAGACAAGCTAGAGCAGATTGGAGCAAAAGGAGTTGAGAAAGAGCTTGAAGGCAAGAAAATTCCAGCAGCCAAAATAATGCAAGTTATTGAAGAAAACGATTTGGAAAAAATCGGAAAAGCAATAAAGGAAAAAAAGGGCTTTAATGAAGTTAAAGAATTGATTGATTATTGCACAAAGGCAGGCTTGGGAGAGTTTGTAAAATTTGACGCTTCTCTTGCAAGAGGATTGGAGTACTATACAGGGAATGTTTTTGAAATTTCAGTTCAAGGAGCGCCAAGCGTCGGGGGAGGGGGAAGGTATGATGATTTGATAGAAGCTTATGGAGGCCCTAAAACCCCGGCTGTCGGAATAAGTTTTGGANNGGCTCGCAGCTTTTGGTGATTCCTATAGGATTGGAGGCAGGGCCTGAAAGCCTGAGGATTGCAAGAGAGCTAAGAGCTTTAGGATTGAAAGTGCAGAATGACTTGATGCAACGCTCCCTCTCAAAAAATATGGAGTACGCGAGCAAGAAAGGAATACCATTAGTGGCAATAATCGGAGAAAACGAGCTGAAAGCGAAAGAGCTCACAGTGAAAAACTTGGAGACCGGAAAGCAAGAGAAGGTAAAGCTTTCGGAATTGGAAAAAATCAAGGAATTGGTTCAAAAACCATAAAGGCTTTTGAAGACTGCCAAACCAAGGTTTGGCATTGGTTTAAAACTGTTTTTTCCCAAAAGTTTTGAATCATGCCTGTGTGGCGCAGTAGTAGCGCAATTGATTGGTAATCAATAGGTCGCGAGTGCGAGTCTCGCCACAGGCTTCCCTAACTTTTCTCAGATTTCTCTCATTCGAAAAGCCAATCAATTCCAGCCATTTTCTTAATTGTTGAATTCCATAAACTTCAATGCAATGCGACTGCCGACTTGCATTAAATCCTTTATAAACAACAAAATTTCTTGATAAAGCGATAAATAGTTGTTCTGCAAGATTTTTGCTAACAATCTGCAAACTAATTCGCGGATAAGGTTTTTTGTAAATCTTTCTTCTATCTAAAAATACGCAGCCGTCTGTATCAAAAATTCCCCTAATTGCTGCGAAAACAAATTTTTCTTCAGAATTAAGAATTTCTTCCGGAATTTTTACAGTATACGTTTTCAC
>DUFJ01000114.1:3853-6093 GCA_013331925.1 Candidatus Iainarchaeum sp. | reverse complement strand
ATTGGGGCTTTGCTTCCTTGTGCTTCCTCCACAAGCTTTACTATCTGCGCAAGCACCGTGTCTTTTCCAACCTTTGTGGCCTTGAATTTTAAAAACCCGTTCTTGTTCATTGTCGCGCCAATGACTTGGGAGCCTTTCTGCTTTTCCACGGGCTTGCTCTCTCCGGAAATCATGCTCTCGTCCACAAAGCTGTGGCCCTCTATTACAACTCCATCAACCGGGATTTTCTCTCCAGGCTTGATTATTACAATGTCTCCAGCCTTCACCTCGTCAATTTCAACCTGCACCTCCTTTCCATCCCTCAAGACTGTTGCGTTCTTTGGCCTCAAGCCCATGAGCTTTTTAATCGCTTCCGAAGTCTTGCCTTTTGCAATCGCCTCCAAATACCTGCCTAAAACAATAAGCGTGATTATTACTACCGCAGTGTCGTAATAAACTTCGGTTCCGAAAACCTCTGGCTTGAAGGTTGCAAAAAGGCTGTAAACAAAAGCCGCGCTTGTCCCTATTGCAATCAGCGAATCCATCGAAGCTGTCTTGTTCAATAACGAAATCCAGAATCCTTTGTAAAATCGCTTTCCAATATAGAACTGCACAGGCAATGCCAGCAGCAGCAGAACATAAAGCCTTAAAGGGTCTTTCAGGAAAGAGCCGAAAATTTCCGGAAAGGAAAGCAGCACTACAGGGATTGTTAGAACAACTCCAAGCAGGAGCTCATTTCGCAATACCCTGATTTCCCTGAGCCTTGCCTCTTTTTCCTTATCAAGAGATTCTTCAACAGGCTCATAGCCTGCACCCTTGATAACCCTTTTGATTTCCGCAGCGTTAATTATTGAAGGATTGTAGGCAATGCTTGCTCTTTCAGTAGCAAAATTCAATTCAGCCTTCAGAATTCCTTTTTTGTTTTTCAAGGCAGCTTCCACAATCCCGACACAGTGTGGGTTGTTCATTCCAATCACTTTTAGGCTCAAAGAGCTGCCTTGACTTTCAGGAGCATTGGAAAAATCCAAAGGCATTGCCTTATAGCCAGCGCTCTCAACGGCTTTCATTACAGCATTGCTGTCAATGCTTTCATCATGCTGTACAGTAAGCCTTTCGTTCGCAAAGTTAACGTTAGCATTCTTGACTCCTTGCATTCTTGAAACATTCCTTTCAATGCTCAAGGCGCAGGAAGCGCAGTGCATTCCAGAAACTGCAAAAACCGAGTTCTTTGAATTTCCCGGACTTCCAGCAGGCTTTGCTTTTGAAGCTTCCATGCCTTCCTCCTTTGCTGAATTTTCCAGGCTTTTTTCCTGAACCATTTCCCCGCCTTTTCCCTCAAACTTTTCCTTGCAGCCTTTGGAGCAGAAGTAGAAAGTTTTTCCATTCCTTACGCTAAAGAATTTTGCTGTTTTCTCGTCAACAAGCATTCCGCAAATCTGGTCTTTCACTTTTGCCATTTTTTCAAAAACCTTTCTTCTTTTTTTTCATTTTACTGGATGACCGCATTTTTTATTTGAGAAAGCACAAATAACGCAGCATTCTCCGTTTGGAGCGCTAATGAGCTCTCCGCAATTCTCGCACTTGAAGAATTGAAGGCAAGAGCTTTCTGGAATTTCAAGCTCCTGCTCAAAGCCGCACTTTGGGCATTTTAAAACCGCTGTTTCCACAATTCTCCACTGCTCTTTTACTTTTTTAAAAGCTTATTGTTCAAGCCTGCAAACACTGCCCCAACAATAATGCCGAAAGCAATCGCAAGCACTATTCCAGCAACAGCATTAACAGCAGTCAAAGGCCTTGCTTGAACTGCAACGCCATGCATCAGCAAGCTTCCAACGCTTACTGCCTGCTCTGGCGCTAAAGCAAAAGCTGCTGTGCAAATAACAGACACTATTCCTGCAGTAATTCCTGCCGCAAGGCTTATTGCCTTTACATTCAATTCCATTTTTTCGCCTCCTTTTTTATTTGCATTTTTTGCACGCTTTCTCGTCAATCCTTNNTGGAGATGGCAAGCAATATAATGCTTAAGGCCTTCAGCTCCAATCCCCAAAAAGGAAGATAGAAAAGCGTTAATGGATTCCCTATCAAAACTGCAAACACAACAGAGCCGCAAGTCGGGCAGCCTGAAGCAAAAGCCCCAACAACTCCCCCAAAAATTCCCGCAATCCCTCTTTTAGAGCCTGCTTTCTTCATTCTTTTGAGCTTGAAGGCAAGAAGTGAAGTGTTGATTCCGAAAAGAATTGCAATCGCTGCGATTGAAACAA
>DUFJ01000114.1:0-3785 GCA_013331925.1 Candidatus Iainarchaeum sp. | reverse complement strand
AAAACTTTTCCAATGTTTTTCAAAACCTTGCTAGCCACAGCAGCAACCCTTGCCTTGTTTTTTTCCAGAATTTCCTTTCTCAAACTCATTTGCGCAATTCTCCGAACAGAAAATCTTGCCGTTCTTGCTTATTCCTGTCCTCTCATCAACCTTCATTCCGCAGATAGGGCATTTTTTTCCAAACCCGAACATTTTTTTCACCTCTCAATTTCAGCCTGCTCTGATAAACGCTTCAATTTTTGCCTCGTCAAAAGAATCCATTGTTTCAATCTTTCCATGCCTTGTCAGTGCAATCTTAACGCTCATTTTTGCAAAAGGCGCTACGTAAACGTGAGAGTATTTTGAAGCAAAAGCCTCAAGCTTTCCAACCAGTCCTGTCTCGCAGGAAAATTCAATGCAGTTGTAGTTTATCACAACGCCAGGCAGTCCAGAACCGTCAGCGTGCTCCAGCATGTGCTTCTGGACAAGAATGTCCATTGGCTCTTTCAATACATGGCTTTTGGGGCTTTCTTCAACATGGCCTTCAAGGTCTGTAGGCGGCAGTACTTTCTCGTTTGAAGATAAAGACAACAACGCATAAGCTATCAGCACTATCACAACAACTGCAACAGCGTACTTTGCAATCCTCCCAAAAGCCTTGCTTTTTGCTTTGGCACTGGCTTTTTCATTTGAAGGCTTTGAATGCTTTGCCTGCGAGTGCATCTGCAAAGCCTCTGGGCTAGCAAAACTTTTGCCGCAGTCCTTGCATTCTAAACTTTCAGCCATTTTCAAAACCGCAGAATTTTTTCACTAGCCTTGCACTGGCGCAAGCGCTTCAACAACCTCGCCTTTATTCAAGTCCAAGTATTTCAATCCTTGCAGCAAGCCAAGGTTTCTGAAAATGAAGTTTCCGTCATTCTCAACGCTTCCGGCCTGCAGCCATGCTTCCTGAAAGCCAGTGTAAGCCTGCAGATCTCCGGAAAGCAAAATTGTGGGCAATGCTGTCAGGGAATATTTTGCAATCATTGATTCTCCAAGGCTTGAATTGTAGTCTATTGTTTTTTCCTCAACTAATTGTATGCCGAAAGCGTTCGCAAGAATCTGCTTGTAAAGGCTTGCGAGAAAAACCTCGTTCTTGTCCGGAACAGCGATATAGATTGCCCTTGCCTCTCCGCGCAAATTCCCTGTGGAAAGCTCCAAGTAGATTGGGGGAACATTGCGGAATACCATTGTATTGTCGTCTTCAACGCTTCCGAGCCTGCTCCAGTTTTGCGCCAAGGTTTCGACCTTTGCTGTTTCGCCTTGAACCAAAACTGCCGGAAGCTTGTCAATATTGTATTTCGTAATCAATTCTATTGCTTCCGCGCTGTCTTTCTCCAATGATTTTTCTGAAATTACCTCAGCGCCTTGAAGTGTTTTCAGCTGTTCAACCAATGGCTGTAGTGAAATCAGTTCAGGCTTTGAAGAGTCCTGGATTATGATTGTGGAAATTTCCGCGAGCTCTGCTTGCGCTTGGCCTTGCTGGCTGCCTCCTGCATTTAGGCTTTTCAGGATAATGCCTTGCGTGTCAAGCCTTGCGTCAGCGCTTTGGATTGCCAAGGTTCCGTAAACCAGGGCTGCAACAGCTATTAACGCAACCGCTGCTATTATTTTCAGGAAAAATTCTTTCTCATGCTTCATTCTAAAACACTCCTCCAATTCTTTATTTTAAACATTGCGAGTAAAGGTCAGGGTGATGGCTCAAATGCTCTCTCCACTGTGCAGGATCTGTTCCTGCAGGAACTGCGCAAACATCTTCAGGGTTTGCCTGGCTTGCGAACTGCTGGAAGTTTGCTGCGTTGTTTTCAAGCTTTGGGCTGAAAAAGCCAGAGAGTGAAAAAATCGCCAAAACCACGGCGCCAATAAACGCTATCGCAAGCAATGCCACTATTAGTTTTTCCTTTTCCATCATCTTCCCACTTTTTTGATTTTAGAATTCAAAAACCACGCGATTGCAGCCAGTGCAATAATGCCTCCAATAATCCACGAGAATGGCTGCAGATTTACCAAGTTTGCAGGCACTCCGGCAATCAAGACTCCTGCGTTGAAGAACAAGAGCTTTTTTGAAACGCACTTTGGCATTCTCAAAAGCATTGCAAGCGAGACTATTGAAAGAGCAAGTGCAAGAAGCCATAATTGCACGTTGTACTGGAATAGGAAAAACAGGGGAAATCCTGCAATTATTATCCCAAAGCCAGCAAGGAAAGCCAATAAAGCCATGCAAACGCTGTGGCAGACATTCCACGAGCTTCCTAAAGTTGCGAGAAATGCTGAAAGGCTCCCGAAAGAGCCTGCTGCTTTTCCGCCTAATTGGCTTTTTTCGCCATTCATTTTCCCGCCCCCTCATTCTTGTCTTCATCACAGCATTCGCTGTCCAAAAACTTTTCCACGACTTTTGCAGCTTCTGGAAATTTCTTCCGCAAATCCTTCAAAGAACTTTCTTTGCTTTTCATTTTTTCCCTTTCTTCCCGAACTCTTGCAAGAACCAGAAAATCTGGTATGCTTCAATCGCGTCATCCAATAATTCCATTGCTTTTTTCCTGTTTCCTTCAGCCCCGTACTTGATTGCAGTCTCTATCAGCCGCATTGTTGTTGAAAGCAGGTGCTTTGAAGCGCACCACGCTTCGCCATCCTTGTTTTTCACCAGCTCTCGCAAGTTCTTTGAACGCAGCTTTCTCACCGCATTGTAAAGCTCCAAATACTCTGGCTTTCCTGTCTTTGCTGCAGTGAACGCAAGGTGCTCTTCAGTAGCTATCAAATTCATTACAGCCATGCTCAACTCCTGCTCTTTAGCAACGTCCATTCTCCAAGCCTCCTTTCCTTAATGCCCTCCGGCTACAAAAAACCATAATGCAATTCCCAAAACAACCATTACAATCCCGGCAAACAAGGTAATGTATTTTATGTTTGTTTTTTCCGCTCTTTCAATCCTTTCAGCAACTCTCCTGTTTGTTGCAACAAACAGTATTGCAACCAACGGAATCACGAACATTATATTGTAAACTAAAAGATAGATGAAGCCTGCGCTTGGCATGGTTATCAAAAACCCAATTATTGAAAGGTAAATTCCTGCAGTGCAGCCGAAAGAGCANNTGCTTTGGGCAGGCAGGCCAAAACCTTTGACTTTCGGGAAGAAAAACCTTGCAAGGTTAAAAATTCCTAAAGCGATTATCAGGAGTGCTGCGATTTTTGCAGCAAAATGAGGCTCTGGAAAAGCCATTGCCTGCAGCAAGCCCAAGCCTATAAGGAAATAAGCGAGAAAGACTCCCAGAACATAGGCTCCGCCTACCTTGAAGGCATTCAATCTGCTCCTGTGGATTGTGAAAAGGAAAGCGATGAAAAAAAGCAGCACTCCGATAGTGCATGGGTGAACTCCAGCGGTCAGGCCTGAAAAAATAACAAGCGCTGGAAGAGAGCTTTCAACAAAGCTGTTCGGAAGCAAGGCGCATTCTGAAACTTTTGCGCCAGCAGTGCATTGTACAATCTTTCCATCAAGCATTAGGGAGTAAGGCTCCGGAACATCGCTCATGCTGTCCTGATAGATTACAAGGTCTGGGAAATTCCGCAAAGGGTATTTTCCCAAGACCTCTTCAATCATTTCAAAAGGCACATGGCCTTCAAGCAGGAAATTTCCATTCAACACCGTAACCATGTGGCCCTGCAGCTGCACCGGAACGCTGTATTTCTGGTGAAGCTGCACTACTTCCACTCTTGCCTCAATGTCGTTAACAAAATTCTTTTCGGTAATCTCAAAGCCTTTTTCCGAA
>DUFJ01000014.1 GCA_013331925.1 Candidatus Iainarchaeum sp. | reverse complement strand
GATACGACCTTGCCAAGGTCGCGACTCGGGTTCGAGCCCCGGCGGTCGCATCAACTGTTAAATAAGTCGATAAAGGAAGGTTATGAAATGACGGAACAAAAGTTTCCAGAACCAACTTGCGGGGCGTTAATCTTTAATAAGGAAGACAAAATATTTCTGATGAAATCTCATAAATGGAAAAACAAATATGTTATTCCTGGAGGGCATGTTGAGCTCGGGGAGAAAATCGAGGATGCCTTAAAAAGGGAAGTCAAGGAAGAAACAGACTTAGATGTTTTTAATGCTGTTTTTATTTGTTTTCAAGAATTTGTTTATGACCCAATTTTCTGGAAAAAGAAACATTTCATATTCTTTGACTTTGCTTGCAAAACAAATTCAACAAAAGTTCAACTTAACTCAGAAGGACAAGATTTTGTCTGGGTTACAATCCAAGAAGCACTAAGTCTGCCAGTCGAACCTTATACAATGAAAACAATCAAAGAATTTATCAAAAAATTTCCGAGCGGGTTCTAATGCAGGTTCGAATATCATGCACAGCATCACTGGAGCTAAAACGCTAGATTTTTATGATTCTCGGACTTTGCGGAAGCCTTTTGGCAGGAAAGGACACAGTATGCGATTATTTAGTTAGCAAGGGCTTTGCAAAATTCGTTTTCAGCGATGTAATCAGGGGAGAGCTGATAAAGGAAGGAATTGCTGAAACAAGAGCCAACATGCAGGCTAAAGGAAACGAGTTGAGGGAAAAGTTCGGTTCTGGATTCATTGCTGAAAAGCTTGTTGAAAAAATCAAGCAGTCAAACTCCAAGCTGGCTTTGGTTAGCGGAGTTAGAAATCCTGGAGAGGTTGAAGAACTGAAAAAGCAGGAAGGCTTTTTCCTGATTTCAGTTGACGCACCTTTAGAGTTAAGGTATAAAAGAGGCTTGGAGAGAAAGGACAGCAAGGACTTTGTGAGCTTTGAAGAGTTCAAAAACCTTGACGCCAGAGACAAAGGCTTAGAACAGAAAGAATCGGGACAACAGAACGGGAAAGCAATGCAAATGGCTGATTTTACAATCCAGAATTCAGGGAGCGAGAAAGAACTGTTTGAAAAAGTGGAAGAAATACTGGAAGCAATCAGGAAACAAACCAGTAGAGAATAAAATAACAATTCTTGAAGCTTTCTTTAAAGNNAAAGTGCCAGAAAGCCTTGACTAAAGACTGGAAAAAAACAATGCAGGTTATAAAAAACCTCTTTTTTAAGAAATTTGTATAGCGTCCGTAGTCTAGTGGTAGGATCAAACCCTTCCAAGGTTTTGACTCGGGTTCGAATCCCGACGGACGCATAATCCTTTCAGCTTAATATCTGTTAGGAAAAAATAGAAAACGAAAACTTACAACGCAGCGCTCAAGGCCGTAATAACATACCACAAGAAGAGCGAGAGAGTGCTGTTTAATGCAAGGGTCTTGCTCACCTGCAAAAACTTATGGCTTGGCTTTTCTCCGGCTTTCGGAGCCAAAGCCTTAAGCCTTGGAAGCAAGCGCAGGCTAATGTTCAATCCGAAAATTAAAAGCAGTATTACAATAACGTGCTTTGCGAGCAAGGTTGTAGCATCAAAATAGCCTTTTCCGGAGCCTAGCGCTGAAATTGCAATTCCGGTAATAATCAAGCCTATAAGGCCTAGCCAGATAAGCTTGGAGATTGGAGCCATTACCTTAAGCAAGGCTTGGCCCATTGACTGGTCTTTCTTTGCCTTGAGCATTAAAACAGCTGCAACCGTTGCTCCGCCCAAGCCCCAGGCTGTGAAGACAATGTGCAAGAGCTGCAGTATGGAAAATTCAAGGCTCATTGCTTTAGGAAAGGAAAAACTAGTATTTAAACCATTATGCAAAGCCGCGTGAAAAAAAGGCAAGGCTGAAAGAACGCAATGGTTTAAAAAACTCAAGCCTGCTTTAATTAATCAGGAAAAAGGGGCTGGGAGAAATGGATTATTTTGAGGCAAAAGACATCCTGAACCAGAACAGGAAAGGCAAGACCTTTCCAAGAGTGGTTCTGGAAGAAGCAAGGAATGAGGTTAGAAAGAAAGACAGCCTTGGCTCTGTAATGAACGCTGCAAAAAGGTAAGAAAAAAGTTGGTTGCTTGGCTAGAGAGCTTGTGGATGCAGTAGACAGGAAAGACAAGAAAATAGGAACTATAGCAAAAGACATAGCTCATTCTAAAGGAACAATCCACAGGGCAGCGCATGTTTTCGTATTCAACAAGAAAGGCGAAATATTCCTTCAAAAAAGGTCAAAGAGAAAGCTCTTGGCTCCGGGGTTGTTAGATTCAAGCTGTGCAGGCCACGTGCTTGCAGGAGAAAGCTACCAAAAAGCCGCAGCAAGAGAATTAAAGGAAGAGCTTGGCATAAAGAAAGCAAAAGCAAAATTCCTGTTCAAAAGCCTTTTTATCAAAAAAACAAGAACATACCATAACCGAGAAATTATCGCATTGTTCGAGCTTGATTGGAACGGTAAAGTGAAAATAAGCAGCGAGGCAAGCAGCGGAAAATGGATAATGATTGCAAAATTGAGGAAGGAAATTGGGGAAAAGCCAGAAGATTTTGGAAGCGCTTTTCTCAAACTCTTTAGGAAATTCTTGAAGTTGAAAAAAGCATGAATGGCGGAAGAAAGGATTTAGTGCAGGGAATTGCGGAGGAAAGAATCAGGATTCTTTTCAAGCTTGCGGAAGAATTCTCAAGCAAGAATGCGGAAAGAAGCAGGCAGTACATTGAACTGGCTTTAAGGATTGCTTCAAGGAACAAGGCAAAAATGCCTAAAGAGCTGAAAGCAAAGTACTGCAAGAAGTGCAAAAGCTTTTTGAGCGAGAAAAACAGCAGCCTGGAAAAGAAAGGAGAGCTGGCAGTGCTGAAATGCAAGGAATGCGGATTTGAAAGGAAAATGGGGCTTTAAAGCAAAAACCCTTGTTTTTAAAAATATTTGGGATGAAGAGTTTAGTATTGCTGATTATTGAGTTTTTCAATCGATTGGCACTGTGAAACAAATTCCCTGAAAAGGGAGGTGTTTTTTTGGTTTCAGTGTATGATGTCCACGCAGAACTGTTAATCAATGAGATTGCAAAAGACCTGAAGGAAAAATTCAAGGTTGAAAGGCCTGCTTTCGCAACATTTGCAAAGACAGGCGTGAGCAAGGAAAGAGCTCCTCAAAACCCTGAATGGTATTACATCAGAATGGCCTCTATCCTAAGAAGGGTTTACGTTGACGGCCCTGTAGGAGTGGAAAGCCTAAGGACGTACTATGGGGGCAGGAAAGCTAGAGGCAGCAAGCCGCACGAGTTCAGGAAAGCAAGCGGCAAGATAATAAGGAAATGCTTGCAGGAGCTGGAAAAGCTTGGCTTTGTTGAAAAAGACAAGAACAAGGAAGGAAGGAAGATTGCTGGAAAGGGAGAAAAATTCCTGAACGAAAAAGCAAAGCACACTGCGCAAATAATGGATGCAGAGCTGAAAAAAATTGCTGAAAGAAAGGCTGAAAGAGAGAAAGAATTAAGGGCAAGAGCGCCAGCTGCGGGAGAGGAAAAGAAAGACCTGAAAAAGAAAAAAAAGAAAGAAGATGCTGACGTTACTGCAATAAAGCTCAAAAAACAGTCAAAAAAGTGAAAAAAATGCTTGAGGAAGGAACTGAGGAGATTAAGGAAGACAAAATGGGGGAATTAAGGCAAAAAATGCTTCAAAAACAGGGAGAGGAGCAGGAAAGGCTAAAGGCAGAAATGCAGCTTGAAGCGTTCCTGAAAAGCTCTTTAAGCCCGGAAGCAAAAAACCGCTTAAGCAACGTAAGGCTTGCAAACCAGGAACTTTACGCAAAAGCAGTGCAGGCGATCGCATTCCTTGCAAAAAGCCAGGGCATCAGGGAAAGGATAAGCGAGCAAGACTTGAAAAGCATTCTTGCAAGGCTCAGCGCAAAAAGAGAGATCAAGATTAAGAGAAAATGAAGGTGCAAAAAAATGGCAAGAAACAAGGAGAAAGAGCTAAAGGAATTCCTCATAGCCAGCAGGAAAAAAATAGGCCCAAGCATTACAAAAGCGCCGTTCTGGGCAGTAAGGAAGAAAGGAAAGAGGATTCTTGAAAAAAAGCAAAAAAGGCACTGGAAACAGTCAGAGCTGGGCCTGGAATTCAAAAGAGCAAGGAAAAGGCAGGCTGGAAAAAGAGTCAAGGGAAAAAAACACTTCAAGAAATCAAGATACAACAGGGAAAGAAGGTGAGCTGAATGGCTGAAAAAGAAAAGGAAAGCAAAAGCGCAGAATACACTGTCTCGCTAAGAAAAGCAAGCCTGAAAGGAAGGCCGGACATCCAAAAAGCAAAAAACGCAATAGCCATTCTTTACAAGTTCTTCCAAAAAAAATACCACAAGCCAAAAGAGCAGGTGAAAATCAGCAACGAGGTTAATGAAGAGGTTTGGAAAAACAGCAACAATATACAGGCAAGAATCCAAGTGCAGGCGATTAAAAAAGACAACAAAGTGCTCGTGTACCTGAAAGAAAGCAAAGAGCTGAAAAAAGCCCTGGAGAAAGAGAGAGAGGGAGAAAAGAAAACAGCTGAAAAAAAGAAAGAAGAAGAAAAGAAAAAGAAAGAAGAAAAAAAAAGCGCAGAGAAAGAGAAAAAAGAAGAAACAAAAGAAGAAAAGCCGCCTGCGGAAAAAACAGAGAAGCTATCAGAACCAAAGCAAGAAGAAAAGCAAGAACAAGAAAGCAAAAAAGTGAACAAAGAATGAGGATTTTGAGGGAAAGCATCAAAAACTCGCCATACCTGGGAATATTCTGCATCGCGACAGAAAAACATTTCATAGTCCCAGAACAGGCAGAAAGGAAAGTGCTGGAAAAAATAGAAGAAGCATTGGAGGCAGAGGCAATAAAAGCTAGCATTGCATCAACAAGCCTTCTCGGAGTTCTGGCAAAAGCAAACAAGCACGGCATTATAATTCCGGAAATTGCAGAGAGAGAAGAGGTGCAAGAGCTGGAGGAAAAGGGAATAAAGGCAAAAGTAATCAAGGGAAATTTAGCGCTAGGAAACCTTATAGCCTTGAATGATTCAAAGGCTGTCTTGAGCCCTTTGATAAGCAAAAAACAGCAGGGAGAGATTGAAAAGTTTTTAAAGGTTGAATGCATGCAGGCAAAAATTGGAAGCTCCGAGCTTGCCGGAAGCAGCATGGTGCTTACAAACAACGGCTTCCTGATAAACAATAATGCGAGCAAGCAAGAGTTTGAAAAAATCAAAGCCTTCCTTGGAGTTGAAGGAAAAGGCACTACAGCAAATTACGGGGACAGTTTTGTTGGGAATTCGGTGATAGCAAACACAAAAGCAGTTATTGTAGGCTCTCTCACCACAAACATTGAACTCTTGAGGATTAAGGAAGGATTGGAAGTATGAGTGAAAGCATGAAAGATTTTGAAATCAAAGGAATTTTCACGCAAAAAGGCAATGAAAAGAAATTCTCCAAAAGGATAAAAGCCTTGAACGAAAACAGGGCAAGGGAGCAAGCGCTTTCAATAATGGGCTCAAAGCACAGGCTCAAGAGAATCCACATAAAAATAGAAAAAATTTCCGAAACAAAAAAAGGAGAATGAAAAAATGGCAACGGAAGAGAAAGAAAAGGAGATAACGCTGACAGGAAACCAGGTTGCAGGAATGCTGGAAAGGGAAAAAAGCCAGCTCAACAGCCTTAACCAACAGCTAGGGCAGATGCAGCAGATAACAGGAGAGCTAAAAGCAAGCGCTGAAGCCCTTAAAGAGATAGGCAAACAAAAAAACCTCAAAGTCCTGGTGCCATTAGGAAGCGGGGTAATGGTTGAAGCAGAGCTTGAGAATACGGAAACAGTAAAGCTAAGCCTGCCGGGAAACATCATAGCAAACAGGAAAAGGGAAGACGCAATAAAACACCTGGAAAAACAGTCTGAAGAAGCAGGCAAGCAGTTTGAAGAATTGCAAAAGCAGTTCCAGCAGACAGCAACAAACGTGAACAATCTTAGCCAGCTGATC
>DUFJ01000105.1 GCA_013331925.1 Candidatus Iainarchaeum sp. | reverse complement strand
TTCCTTCCATTCTTTCTTCTGGAACCACTCGTAAGCTTCCATTTCCTTCAAGCGCTTCACGTCCAAATTGTTCAGCTTGATTGTCACTTCTTTCGGAATCTTGTAAGTTTCAACGTCTTTTGTGGTCAATCCTATGAATTGCGCTGAAGGAGTTGCGAGCTTTTCTTCAGAGTATGAGAGGCTGATAGAGCCTTGCTTTATTACTGAGTAAATGTACATTCCCCAAGGGTCTGCATCAGTAAGCACGTAAATAGGCATTTTGTATTCTTTCACCAGCCTTTGCGCTAATCTCCTTTCTCCCCTTCCAGGCTGTCCCCTGCCTGTGAGAATGATGCAGTTGTGCTTTTTCCAGTACTGGTCTTCGTTAAACCTTCTCCACACAGCATCTTTCTCTATGAACAGCAAATAATCTGCATTGACGTTCTTGAATTCTATCTTGTCTGGTTCAACATTGCTTGGAACGCTCCAGCCTCCAGAGCCCATTTTTGCCAAGTCTATGTTGTCTTTTCCGTCTTTAAGCTGAACATCCCCTGCAATAATTCCTTTTGCTGAGGCTGCAAGGTGCAATTCTTCCCTTAACAAATCCAGCGAGGCTTCGATGTCTTCAATGCAAGGATCGCTTTCCGATTGTTCTTCAAAAGTGTTTTCATTAGTCCCTTCAATAGTATGCTTTAAAGCATAATACAAGTCTCTGATGCTTACAGTGGCGTTTTGGTCTATTACCTTCCTTATCTCTGAAGCCACCAGCATTGTCTGCATGAATTTTTTTGAATGCGCTATGTTCAAGAACTGCCTTTCTGACTTTTTATCGCCTAATTTGATAGTGCCTGTTTTCTTGTCAAAGAATACGTTGTTCAAGGTCCTTACAGGAAGCTCGTAAGTCGGGTTTTCGCCTTTTTCAATCTGCTTCAGCAGTTCCTTCCCCACATTCTCGAGCTTTTGCTTTACTTCCTTGTCTCTTTCACCCATTCTCACTCACCATTCTCTACCTCAATTATTTTCTTCTTTTTCGGCTTTGCCTTTTCAGCCTCTTTCTTTTCTTTTGCTTTTCTCTTCTCGTACTCTTTCTCTATCTCTTCTTCAGTAAGGTTGTTCAGTTTTTCGGCTTCTTCCTTTTCCTTCTTTTCCTCAAGCTTCAAGTGTTTTAAGACCATTGCGTGCAGTTTTTCCTCAATCTCTTTCTTGCTTTTTCCGGTCAGTTCTGCGATTGCAACAGCAACCTCGCTCGCGTACTTGTAGTACATTTTTTTCTTCGCTTCTTTTTCAGCCTCCTTTCTCTGATGCCCTATAAACCTGTAAATTTTCCTGCCAGCATCCATCAAAGCGAGCCTTAGCTCTTCCATTATTTCCTCTTCATTGCTTACTGCCTGCTTTCCTGCTCCAGTATATGGAATGTGCACTGAGAGAATGTGAAGAAAGATTGTAAGTGGAGAGTTTTCAAAATCCTTGATCGCGTACCTTTTCCAGTCAATGCTTTGCACTGCCTGGGTTAATGCACAGCCCCCTGCATCAAACAGTAATGGAGTTCTATTCGCAAAGCGCATTATTTCAGACTTCCAAACGTCTTTTCCTTCCTCGTCTTTTCCTGCAAGCTTTCCTGCGTTTCCCCCAAAAGCTATCCCGACCTCCACACAGAACGGAAACCCTCCCTTGTACACTGCAGGCTTTCTTTCAACAACTTCCAAAAACTCCGGCTCTACAATGCTTCTTATGCTTTTTTTAATCCTGTCCTCCCCTATTGGAATTAGAGCGTCAAGCCTTGGGGCTATGAATTGTATTTTCTTGAACTGCTTTACTATCTCTTCAGCCTGTTCCCAACTCAGTTTTTTCGGGTCTGTATTCAAGTCAAAGTCCACTGCTTTTGCAATCTCTTCAATTGCCTTGTCTCCCATCCTGTCAAACTCTTCCTTCAAAAAGCTCGAAACCTTGCGGCTTTTTGTGTATTTTGCCATTGTTGCAAGCTCGTCAACAGTTACCCCTTTTGGGTGTGGCTGTATTGGAATTGGCCTTTTTGGAATGTCCTTGCTGCTTCTTTCAAAAATTGTTGTTGTTCCGTCAGGTTCTGTGAATGAAATTTTTGCATGAGGGTTTGCGATTGCAGTCCTCCTCAAATACTCTAGAGGGCTTTGGTCTGACTTTTGGTATTTCACGTCCTTGAATTTTGCCTTTATCGCCAGGCCTTTGAAGGCCTTGTCTATTTCCTCCAAATTCATTACTTTAGGCTCGTTCTTTTTCGGGTCAATCGTCAAATCACACTTGAATGCCTTTCCTTTTCCAGTTCCGCTAATCACTTGGACTGTCTTTCCTGTAGTTACTAGAGAAAGTAGCGTGATCCCACTGGCGCCTATTCCTTGCTGCCCTCGCTGTTGAATTAAGCGATGGAATTTTGTTCCGGCCAGTAACTGCCCTAACGCTTTCCCGACAGTGTCTTGCGTCAAGCCTGGGCCGTTGTCTCTGACGTAAATTTCGTAATATTCTTCCCCGAGCTCTGATACTTTTATCTCAATCTCAGGCAGGATTTTTGCTTCCTCGCAAGCGTCTAAAGAATTTGTCACTAATTCATGGACTATAACGCACAAGGTTTTTATCTTTCCAGTAAGCCCTAGCATTTGCCTGTTTTTTTTGAAGAATTCCGCGACTGAATGCTCTTTGAATTCCTTGGCCAGGTCTTCGGCTGTCATTCCAAAGTCTGAAGCCAGGGGCTTTTCGCTTTCTTTACCATCAGGCATTTTTGGCTCACTCTTTGCGCATTTTCAAGGCTGAATTTGTCAAAATTTGCTTTAAAAATCAGCGAAAAAACCATGTTTTTCAGGCTTTCTCACCA
>DUFJ01000002.1 GCA_013331925.1 Candidatus Iainarchaeum sp. | reverse complement strand
TTGAATAACTTTCTCATAAATCTTCCATTCTTCTTCCAAATTCTGTGAGTTTTTGAGGAAACTTTCAACTGCGTTGGAAAACTTCCTTTGTTTTTGCTCCGCGTACTTGAAAGGAATTTCCTTGAACAACTTTAGAATGTTTGGCGCTTTGCCGTCAATGTAAAAGAAGACTTTCCTTGAAAGATTTCCGTCTTTTCTCACTGTTCTGCATTTTTCCAATAAAATTGGAGAAGTTGAAATCCCAAACTCGTTTAGCAAGAGTTTAACTTGGTTTAAGAATTCTATTAAGTCAGCTTCTTTGCTTTCAATTTTGTGCAATCCAAACTGTGCTGGAACAAAAGCGTTTTTAGCTCTGATCACAGGACAGCCCAATTCATTGCCGAAAAGCACGCTCAAGAAAGTGCGCTTTAACTCTTTATCCCCCAACATAACCCATTCTGGCACTTTGGTTGAGCTGCTGACTTTATCGCCTAATGGCGCGCCAGCCAAATATAACAATCTTGAAAGTTGAGCGCTGTGGACTTCAAGATTCCAACACCCGCCTTTTGGTTGGCTCTTATAAATTACTCCGTTTCTCAATTTTGTTATTTCCGAACCTGATTCAGAATAATTGAGTTTTGTGAATATTCCATATAACTCGTTTATTTCTGAGGCAATTTTTTTCAAATCATCTTCTTGTCCAAAAAGTTTGAAAGAGCCCAAATCTTTCATTAAGCTGCCGTCCCCAAAAAGAAAAGCAACAAGTTCTGTAAAAAAACAAAACTTTCTAGTATTTTCTATTCTTAATGGAACCAATCCAATTGATTTTAGATAATTTAACGCTCTAATAGCACGCGGGGCTCTTTCTTGAACAAGCCATTCATGCACAGTTCTTCCAGGGTGATTTATTGTTCTTGCTATTTCTGAAACATTTTTTACGGACTTATAAAGTTCTTTGGCAGAAATATAATTCTTCGCTGAGGCGTGCTGTTTTTCTCCAAAAGAAGCCAGAAATTTTTTTTCAGCAACTATTATTTTTTCCATTAAATAGCTTTGTTTTAATCATTTAAAAACGTTTTTAGAGAGTAGAGTTCCGGTCGTAAAAATAATGATCAAATCATTTTCCCAGCGATGCGTTTTGCTTTTCTTTTGCATCTAACATGGAAATATTGGCCCATCCATTTCACTTCAGTCGGCTGTTTTCCGCACAAGGCGCAAGGCTCGTTAAATTTTGCTTCAACTGTTTCCTCGCCTTTAACCTGGCTTTCGGTCTTTGGCTCCGCGCCTAGGGTTTCAGGCTTTTTTTTCAAAGCGTCAAACAATCCCATTAAATCACAACCCAAAACAATGATGCCTTGGAAGTTTTTAACTAAAAACCATAATAAACAGGAATGCTAAAATTATAGTTTACATCAACTGTTTGATCCATGATTGCAACTGGCAAAGGAAACGGTGAAGACGTTATTCCAACCACCGCTGGTCTTCCATCAATTGTTACCAAAATTGAGTCCACGCTTGCAGCCCGCCAGTAGGTTCCGGCAACTAATTCAAAAACAACCTGGCCGGTCATATTGAAAGAAGTTATTGGAATTGTTTCCTCCATAATAACGTTTCCTATCCCCCCGGAAGCAACACTAAAACGCAATTGGCCGCTAATGGCACAGCTATGCCCTGCGGGACATTCCTGGACCGTAAGTACATAATTAAAACGAAGTTTTCCCTTAATGCGGTAATCTTTCATTAATGCTTGAACTTCTATCAACTGATTTCCTTTTTTGACGGCCACGATTTTCTCAAAAGCCCCGTAGCCTGCTTTTGTGAAAAGAAAACGATAGTCCCCCTTGGACAACGAAACTAGTGAACTTTCATTAAAAGTTATTTTCTGGACTAAAACGTTGGTTTCATAATCAAAAACCTGGAGAGTTACATTATCTAAAGGCTGCATTGTATTTGCATCGCTAGCGTTCACAAATACTGGGGCTAATTTTTCTCTTTCAAGCACAGGATTGATTTTTGCAACTGCCACGGCTGAAAAACCGATTAAACAAATCAAAAATGCAAGTAACAAAAAATTAGTTTTCATAATCGCACCCAAGCCAAATAAACAAATACCAATTATCCCGAAGGGTTTAAATAAATTCCGAGAATTTTTTGAAACTATTTATAAATGAACTATTCAGCACAACATTAAACTACCATTTGTGCTTTTTTGTCATGAACTCGTAAAACAAGTAAAGCTGCGCAAATCCTTTAAAATCGCTCCATAATTCTTCGGCTTTTTCAAGCATTTCTTCTCTTCGGACTTTTTTGCCTTGAAAATAAACGCCTTGCATTGCCCTCTGCATCCAGACATCCAAAGGGAATGCTGAAGTTTCTCCAAAACCATACAATAGAATGCATTCTGCAATTTTTTCACCAATTCCAGGGCAGTCTAGAAGGAATTCTTTCAACTCTTGCGCGGTGGAAAACTTTAAATCCCCTCTTTCCAAAACCTTTTTTGTAGTGCCTAACAAGTACTTGTCTCGAAAACCGCATTTGGAAGCCCTTAATTGCTGCTCTGTACATCTTACCAGGTCTTCAGCTTGCGGAAATTCATGCAAGCTATCAATTTTCTCTCCGTAATTTTTCATTAACTCTTGAACGTTCATTCTTATGATTGGAATGCTCCTGTTGCTTGAAAGCACAAAGCACACAATGGTTTCCCATAATTCGCTTTGCGTCAGCCTCAAGCCATCATAATCTTTTACTGCTTTTTTCATGAAAGAGCCTGTTGAGATTTTTTTGTAAATCAGGCTATAATTGTCATTGCTCCGTAAAGTAAAATCAGCGAATTTTTTATTGCTTGCTTTAAGCCTTGCTCCGTCCTGCTTTAAATGAACGACTTTTCCTTCCCAAACTCTTTCAAACTTTCCGCTCTCAAAATGCCAGATAAAATTTGGAGCCTGGCCTGAAAGCATTGTCAAGTGCAGGTTTAAAGGCTGCAAGCTCATTCTTTATTCCTCCAGGATTATTTCCAGAATGCCTTTTCCGCTTATTGCCCTTAGCTCTGCTTCAAGTACAACTTCAATCCACGTTGTCTTGTAGTATTGTTCTGAAAAAATGTCCCTGTACTTTTGCAGGATTGCCAGGTTTTTTCTTAGCAAGGCAAGCTTTTTCGCGTTTTCAGGCTGCATTCTTGCTTCAAGCTCTTTTATCCTGCTTTCAGCCTGTTCCTTGCTTTCAGGCTTTCGTTCAAGAAAGCCCGACATTGTTTGCGGGGAAAGACTCAGGAAAAGCTTTTTTTCCTTGCTTGTTTTGAGCCATTCCAGAATTTCTCCTGCTTCAGGCTCTCTTCTTGAAAGCTCTTCCAGGAGAAGTTCCGAAAAAATTTCCTTCAAGTTTACGTCAGCAACTCTAATATTCACTGTTTTAAGGCTGGAAAACTTTTCCTCAAAAGCTTTTTTCAAGTCCTTGTGCTTTTCCAGCAAGTCCATTATTTTAGCATGCCTTCTGGCCGCTCTTACGTTAGCGTGGGATTTTACTTTCAGAATTTCCGAAAAATGCCCTCGCAGGTTTTCTTTTCCCAGAATTTTTTCTGTTTCTTCGTACAAGTATTCAGAAAAGGCGCCTTCGCCCATTGCAAAAAGAGGCAGCCAGTAGTACAGAAAGTCCGCTGTTTCATGCTCTATCATGAGATTTTTTATAGACTTATAGTATTCCTCATTAATCCCTCGCTTGCCTGAAAGCTTGTTGTACTTTTCTATCACGCTCTCGCTTGTCTGCTTCATTTTTTCAAAAGAAGTTTCGAGATAGTTTTCAAGATAATCAGGCTCTTCCAAGGATTTTGTGACAAGCTCCTTATATATTTCGGGAATTCCTGGAACAAGCTTTTTGTAAACTTTCAAAACATAATCGTTCCAGGGATATGGAGCAAGCTTTGGGGGAAACCTGGCTAATTCTTTGATTTGCACTATCTAGTGAAGAAAGAAAGTATTTAATTCAATAACGCTCCAGATTAATAGCTGTGATATAATGCCTGGAAAAAAAGTTCTATTAGTTATTGCTCCAAAGAATTTCAGGGATGAAGAGCTTTTCCACACAAAGGAAGAATTGGAGAAAGCCGGCTTCCAGACAAGCATTGCTTCCTCAAGCCTTTCGGAAGCTGTTGGAATGCTTGGCGGAAAAGCAAAGCCCGAAATCCTGCTTGAGAAAGCAAAAGCCGAAGACTTTGATGCAGTTGCTTTCATTGGAGGCGGAGGAGCTGCCTCTTACTTCAACAACCGCTTTGCCTTGAGCTTGGCGCAAAAATTCTATAACGCCGGCAAGATTACTGCAGCAATCTGCATTGCTCCTGTAATATTAGCAAACGCTGGCTTGCTGAATGGAAAGAAAGCCACTTCTTTCCCGAGCGAGGAAAACGCTTTAGAAGATAAGGGCGCGGCTTTTACTGGAAATCCAGTGGAGGCTGACGGCTTGATTGTTACAGCAGAAGGCCCGAAAGCTGCAAGGGATTTTGGAAAGAAAATCGCACAACTGCTGAAGTGAAAAGAAAGCGCTTTTTAATAATTCCCGAACACTATTTTTTGCACTTACAGCCCCGTAGTATAGTGGTCAAGTATGCCGGGCTTTGAACCCGTTGACGGGAGTTCGAATCTCCCCGGGGCTATTTAAAAAAAAGCGGTTTTTTGAATGATTAATAAGACAATATTTTCAAAGCGCATTGAGGAAAAAATCAGCAGCAGGTCTTACGAGAAGGAAGAGCCTTTTGAGAAAAAGGCTGTCTTGGAAAAGCTTTTTGAAAAAATAGAAACCTTGAAGAAAAACAGGCAAAAGATTGTCTTTCCAGAGCCGTTGGATGAGAGAGTCTTGAAGGCTGTTGATTTTGCATTAAGAGAAAAGCTTTGCAAGCCAATTCTTGTCGGAAACAAGAGCGAAATATTGCAAAAAGCAGAAAGCCTTAAACTAGATATTTCAGGCGCTGAAATAGTACAGACTAATGAAAAGTTTGAAGAGTTTGTTGAACTGCTTATTGAGTTAAGGAAAGACAAGGGAGTTTCGAGAAAGGAAGCCGAGGAATTCGTGAAGGATCCAGTATATTATGCGACATTGATGGTGAAGGCTGGCTGGGCTGACGGCTTGATTGGGGGCGCGACTTCAGAGACTGGAAAGATAGTAAGCGCTGCTTTAAGGATAGTAAAGCCAAAAGCTGGCGTAAAGACTGTTTCCGGCGCTTTTGTAATGGTTATCCCGATGAAAAAATTCGGGGAAGCTTTCGCGCACAGGAGCGTGATTGTTTTTGCAGACTGCGCTGTTACAATAAGCCCTAATGCAGAACAGATTGCCGACATTGCTGTTGAAAGCGCAAAAACAGCAAGAATGTTCGGCTTGGAGCCAAGGATTGCCTTGCTTTATTACAAGACGAGAAAGTCAGGCGACATGAGCGCAAAAGACAAAATGCAAGAGGCTGACTTAATACTCAAAGGCAGGAATGCTGATTTCATAGTTGAAGGCGAGCTTCAAGTTGATGCTGCAATAGACCCGGAAGTTGCAAAAATCAAAAAGCCGGATTCCAGCCTTAAAGGAAGGGCTAATGTCTTAATATTTCCTGACTTGAGTTCTGGAAACATCGGATACAAGCTTGTTGAAAGATTGGCTGGCGCTGAAGCAATAGGCCCCATAATCCAAGGGCTTGCAAAGCCTTGCAATGACTTAAGCAGGGGCTGTTCCACAGAAGACATCATCAACATGATTGCAATAACAAGCTATCAGGCTCTTTCTGAAAAACAGCCAGTCAGCAATTAAGGTTTTACTGCAAGCAGTTTTTTCAATTCTGCAATGTGCTCGCACTCGTCCATTATTATGTGGCGGATTGTGTGCTCTGCTGTAAGGAAAGCATAAGGCAGTTCTGCTTTCTCGGCTTTTAACTGTTCCATTACTGCAGTGTAATCCTTGACCGCCTGTTTTTCGTCAACAAGGTTTGTTTCAAGAATTTCCTTCACGCTGCCTGCTTTTTTTGTTTTTGCAATTTCCATTGTCGGAACTTCTCCAAGATAATCGCCCAAAAGCTCGCGCAGTTTTGCCTGGTGGCCTTTCTCGTCATCTGCTATTTCCTTGAGCTTTGCGATTATTGGCTCTGAATCAAAACCGTCGACTATTTCAGCATGGCTTAGGTATTGAATGTTTGCCTGATGCTCTGTTGTCAAAGCAGCCTGTATCATTTCAACTATTTTTTTTGAAGGCTTGTTGTCTCCCAAAAGAATCACTCTCCGTATGTACTGAATTGAAATTGCAAGAAGCATAAAAACCTTTCTTCGGGCTTTTTTTTCAGGATTGTAACATTCTTTCTTAGCTTTTTTCCTAAGCAAAAATGCTGTTTTTAAAGCATTGCAGGCTCTTAATTGTTTAATCCTTAAAATTGGCAAGCATCAAAAAGGGGGTGCAAAATTATGGAAAAGCAAAAATCAAACAAATTATGGCTCATTCCGGCATTGCTGGCTGTGGCAGCATTGATTGTTGCAGTAGGCTTGAACATTAATGCCTTAAGCCCTAAAACCCAGGATTCCGGAAAAGAAGTCATAGTGCAGATTCCAAGCTATTTGAGCAAGAACCAATCTCCAGGATTGGATAACACACTGCTTCCAAGCTCTAATGACGGAGTCATAAGCCTGGCGGCTGATGATTCAGGAAATTCCAAAAGATTGATTTCAGTCACTGGAACAGTGAGCAAAACAGCAGCTCCGGACAAGGCTGAAATAATCCTGAGCGTTGAAACTCTTGACAAGAGCGCTGCAAAAAGCCAGAGCGATAACGCAGAGCTTTCCCAAAAGGTAAGGGACGCGTTAAAAGCTGCAGGAGTTGATGATGCGGACATTAAAACCTCATCCTACAACTTGTACGAGGACTTTCAATGGAATGAAAGCTTGAGAAAGTCTGAATCCATCGGCTTCAAGACAGTGAACAGCATCCAGGTTACAGTGAAAGACCTCTCAAAGACCGGAAGCGTTATTGATGCTGCAGTGCAGGCAGGCGCTAACAGCGTGAGCAGTGTTTCCTTCTCTCTCTCAACAAGCAAGGAGCTAGAGTTAAGGAATGCGGCTTTGCAAGAGGCAGCAGCAAACGCCAAAACAAAGGCGCAAAACATTGCAACAGGATTGGGAATTTCTGTAGGCCAGGTTTTCAGCGCTTCAGAAAGCTCAAACTATTACACTCCAGTGTACAGGAGCTATGACATGGCTGCAGGAGTTGCAGAATCAGCAACAACTCCAATCACTCCAGGAGACGTTGAGTATTCCGTAAGCGTCAGCGTGCAGTTTGAAATCCAGTGAATCCTGGGTTTCAAATTTTTTTCTTTTTTTGCAATTTTTCCGCATTCCTGTTTAAATACTTTACACCTCATTATTTCTTTATGAATTCCAGAAGGGATTGCCGGATTCTCAGGCAATGAGAAAACTATTTCTTTTATTAGAGTTTTGAATAGAAAGTTTTTGGAGGGTCACTTAGATTTGGGCTCGTAGCTTAGCCTGGTGGAGCATCCGACTGATAATCGGACGGTCGGGCGTTCAAATCGCCCCGAGCCCACTTTCTTTTTTTCAAAAGCAAAGAAAAACAGAAAAAAGAATTATTATTTGCTTTTTTGCACGCTGGCTGAAGCAAGCAACGGCTTGCTTTCCAACTGGGGCTTTTGCCTGTCTTGCTGCCTTGTAAGAACTGGAATTATTGGATTTGAAGGATGCAGTTGCTGTTCAATGTCTTTCGCGTCAATCAATTCGCAAATGTCCTCTAATGGAATCTTGTAGGCTTTCGCAAACTCTTCAGTACAGCGAATGTACTGCTTTAATGGCGAGAGGCGGGTTGCAAACTCTCCCTTGTAGTTGAAGTCTCCGCTCAAGAGATTGTAGACTTTCATTTCCTTGCTTATCGCAAGCTCTATGTTTTTCAAAATCGCGTAAAACCCTAAAGCGCGCTTGTTCAAGAACTCGTTCTCTTTCCTCAAAAATGCCAGGTCGTAAACTGTTTTCGGGCCCCAAAGGCTTACGTTCACTCCAATCAGCTTGCCCTGGTAGTAAAAGCTTAGAGTGCGGGCTTTTTTGGAATGGAATAGTTCCCACTTCAGTTTTATTTCCTCCTCGTTCTCGTTTTCAGCGTATTGCTGCTTATTCAATATGGCCAGGCGTTTCTTGTACCAGTTCCAAGCGTCCTTCAAGTCTTCAAAACTGTCTTCCACGACTTTAAGGTCTGAGTTTTTCCTCAAAACATACTTGAATTTTTTCCTTCTTTTTGAGGGCAAGGCATGCAAGTAGTCCTCAAAACTTTTCGGCAGGTCTATCAAGTATTCCCTGGAGCCTTTGGTTCCAATCTTTCCGAGCCTTGATTTCAGGTCAATGTCCACAACCCACAGGTTTGGTGGAGCGTTGTGCAGGTCTTTCTTTCTGAGCCTTATTCTTGGCAAAATCCAAGCCAAGGGATACTCAAAAAATCTTGGCCCTTTGATTTCTGGATTGTGTGGCGATTCTGAAGATGCAGCCCAGTCAAGTTTTTTCTTTTTATCAAACCAGTAATCAACTATTGGCATTTTTTTCTTCGCTCCTGAAATTTTTTTCCAAAAAATTTGTTTGAAAATATTTTTTGGGAATTATTTTCTCTCTACTAGAAGATTTATTGTAAAACTAGTATTTAAGCATTTTCTTTGCAGATTTTTTCTCGGGAATTTTTGCGGGAAAAATTAGAACAAAAGTGAAAAAAAAGATTTTTTTGCAGAAAATTACTTGAAAAATCATTTTTTGAGCTTTCTTTCCAGGATTTTTTGCACAAACCTGGGCTCTGCCTTTCCTTTGAACCTTCTCACTACCTGTCCAAGCAGAAAGTTGAACGCTTTCTCCTCGCCTTTCTTGAAATCCTGCGCTGCCTTTGGATTCTGTGCAATAACCTGCTCGCAGGCTCTCTCAATCTCTTCCTCGCCTGCCTTTTCAGTCAATCCTGCTTTCTGCAAGAATTCCAGGGGGGAAATTTTCTCCCTGGCCATCTTTATCAAGGCTTCTTTCGCTGCTTTTTCGGTAATCTTTTTTTCCTGCAGCAGTTCCAGGAGCTGGATTATCTTTTCCGCGCTTATTCCGGAATCCTTCAGTGAGAGCCTGTCGTAATTAAGCACCGCAAGCA
>DUFJ01000104.1:263-3448 GCA_013331925.1 Candidatus Iainarchaeum sp. | reverse complement strand
TGCGACAAGATTCTTGACAACTGCAGATAAAAGTTATAGTAGCTGGCAATTTTCAAAATTAACGCACTGTACTATTAGACACCAGCCAATAACTGCTTTCGCCTCATCATTGCCTAGTGTCTTTTTCTAATCGCTGATTCTCTTGCACGCCAGCCAGCCAGCGCATGAGCCTGTGAAGTCAGCGTTGCAGCCGATGTTTGAGGCATCATCAAACCTGATTGTGGAAAGCTCGTTTTCAGTGAAGACAACGGATTTTCCCCTGATTGAATTCAAGTCTGTGCCAACCCATAAGGCAAGCTCTGCAATCGCGGAAACAGAATCAGCGTTTTTATTGCGCTCGTTAACTTTTGAAAGCTTTATGCCTGAAGCTACTGGAACAAAAGACCCAACAGATTCAAGAAAGCGCTGGATGTTCAAGGAGTCTTTTGCGGTGCAGTAATACTCCAGGTGAGCCTCGCCTGGAAGTGAAGGGGAAGAGTACAGGTAAATCAGGACAAAATCATTCTCCCTGGACAGGTCTGTTGTTTCTATTAGAAACAGGTAATCGAAAGAGCTTGACAATGGCTTCATTGAAATTTTTAAAGCACTCCTCAAAATGTCTTTTGTTGTGGAATTCAAGTCTGCATCATCAAGATAGTCTTCTTTCACTACAGCGAGCAGGTAATCAACCTGCTTTGCGTCATAAACAGTCTTGCCGGAATCTCTTGAAACAGTGCTGTAGAGCATTGTTTTCAAGGCGCTTGTCTCAAAGTCTATAATGTACTGGCTTGAGATGTACTTTTGGATAGTGCTGCCGTACTGTATTGAAAAGACAGTGAGTGAAGCGCTCAAAATTCCAACAACTAAAAGCAAAAACAAGGCGTCAGTTACAGCAGCCTGGCCTTTAGCGCTCATTGAGTCCATGAAACAACCACCAGCTGCATCGGAGAGGCAATAATTCCCAGGCCATTGCCCCTGTCTTTTTCAAGGATTACCGGGTAAACTCGGAGTATTGTTTTCTTGTAGTCAAAAACTCCCTTGTTGAATTCTTCAAGGTTTTTCAGGTTAGTGCAGTAAAAAACTCCCTCAAGGTTTCCTGCAGAAAACTTAGGGTCTTTGTAGAATAGTTCATCCAAGGGCTTTAGCTCTTCGCCATTCGAGGCTTCAAATACAAAATCGTAATTTTTTTCAGGATTCAGGCTGTCTTCCGGAAGAGCGTTAAATTCCGCAATTCCAGCCATGTACTTTATGCTGTTCACCTGGACCAGAGAGCACAATTGCCTGAAATTCTCCAAATTCACTATATAGCCGTTAGAGCGAAGGATTCTCGCTACTTTTAAGGTTTCCAAATCATTAGAAAAGCTGGAGTTCTTGCTGTCAAAGTTTGAAAGCGCGGAATTGAAAGAGGCAAAGAAAATAGTCAAGGCAAAGACTATTGGAATCAATGAAGGAAGGTCGTCGCCAATCGGCCCAATGAAGCCTTTATTTTTCATTCGTTCTCCTCGTCGCACTTGAATTTTTTCACTAAGTCTGAAGCGTGCACCTTACTTCCGACGGCTTTTTTCGCGTTTCTGCAGTTGCTCTGGATGCCTCCGGAAATAGCACAGGGAAACACAAAAAGCAGCACCTTTCCTTGGCTGTCTATCTCTTTCACTAGGTAGAAAGCGTCAGAAAGCTCTGAACTGCGAGCGCTAGGGTCTAGGAGAATGCCTTCTTGAGCGTCAACAGGATTGGAGTAAGAATTGTCATAAATTGTAACGCTGGCTGTTGTTGGAGAACTGCTCGCTGCTACTGTCTGTTCAGGGCTTGCTCTTGAGGCTGCGGAAAAAATCAGGTAGCTTTTTTCAGAATTAGGAACTGGCTGTGTTGAAATTCGCATCACGTAGTACATTTCGCTTGTGGAAAGCNNCTGTTTCAGGAATTTTCACTAGCAAAGCATCACAGTATGATGGAGAGGACATCATTTCAGAAGCAATGGAGGCATTGTTTGCGAGCATGTCTGTCAAGGCTTTTGACTTCAGGCTTTCAGTAAGCTGGAGAGTGAAAAAGCTAACTATGCCGAAGATTGCCACTACAAGAATCAAAAGGCTGAACTTGCTTAATGTAAAGCCTAGCATTTAGCACTCTCTCCCAACGCATTCTTTAAAGGCGCAAACTACCGGGGTTCCGGAAGCTGTTTTTGAGGTGATGTTCCTGAAAATCCAGCTGCCTTCCTCAATGCTGCTTCCTTCAGGAATTGCAAACAAGTCTATAGTCTGATAATTTTCAATGCTGCCGCAGTCAGGGCTTGTTGAAAACTGCACTACAGTAGGAATGTTAACGCACTTGATGCTTGAAAACCTCGGATTGTAAAGGCGCAATAAAGTGCAGGTAGGCCTTGGCGTAGAGCATTGCTTTGAGCAGATTCCAGGATCCTGCTCTGTGCGCAGGCTCACTGTCTGGTCTTTTTTCGTGCCGCAGGCTGGAAAATCAAGGGATATTTTCTCCTGCTCGCTCCTGTGCGTTACCTGCTCCAGGGCAGTCTTGAAGTCTTCAAGCATTTTGTCATTCTGCTGAGTGCAGGCATTGAACTGCACTACCTCAATTGCCTGGAATCCAATCAAGAGCACAAAGCCCATTAATATTACAGCAAGCAGCAATTCGAAAGGCCCTGACTCCTGGCCTTTAGAGTTCATCAGAAAGCCTCATGTGTTTGCAGAGCCTTGCACTACCGGCTTTGCAACTACTTCCTGCGATTTCCTGAACATGGGCTTTATCAAGGCAACCAAAAGCAAGGCTGCGATTATGAAGACTAAAAGCAGGTAGATTGAACTCCACTCGCTGTCCGCTGCCTCTTCCTTCAAAAACTTGGCAAAAGAACCCATATGAAAAAACTAAAGCAAAAGAAGTATAAAAACCTGAGGGCAAAAAAGGGCCTGCTTGAAAAAGAAGGGGAGAAGCCTTTCAAAAACAGGAAAGGCTTTTTTTGAAAAACCCTTAAGCGTAGCGCAGCATTATGATGCAGTATCTTTGCGAATTATCCGGAGGAGTGCAGTCTCCAAGAAAATCTTCTGGAATGTCATAAAGCGATAAATCTCCTCTAAGGTCTGCTGCAGAGTCGCAGATGACTCCAATGTTGACTTTTTGCGCGTTGCCTTTCAAGGTTAAAACCATGTTGCCTTGGGTAGTGTCGCCAACTACCGCAAAATCCCCTGATTCTGCAAAAT
>DUFJ01000104.1:0-145 GCA_013331925.1 Candidatus Iainarchaeum sp. | reverse complement strand
GCTTTTAATCAGGTTTACTGCCTCGCCGCTCGGGTTTGAAATATTTATCAGGCCAATGCTTTCAAGTATTGGAACAAGGATTGCAAGCATTGCCACTGCAATGACTGCCGCAATCAAAAGCTTGAAAACATCAAACGCCTGGCCT
>DUFJ01000012.1 GCA_013331925.1 Candidatus Iainarchaeum sp. | reverse complement strand
AAGCGGAGAGAGAAGCGAAGATGACCTGACCCACAAGATGGGCGACATTGTCAGAATAAACCAGAGGCTGTTTGAAAACATAAACGCAGGCGCGCCTGAAATCATAGTTGAGGATTTGTGGGATTTGCTGCAGTATCACGTGACTACCTATTTTGACAATAACACCGCTGGAGTTCCGCCAGCAAAGCACCGCTCTGGAAGGGCTTTAAGGACTTTAGTGCAAAGGCTCAAGGGAAAGAGAGGCAGGTTCAGGGATAACCTTACAGGAAAGCGCGTTAATTTTGCAGCCCGTTCAACAATTACCCCAGACCCTTACCTGAGCATTAACGAAGTGGGAATTCCAGAAGCAATAGCCAAAGAGCTTACGGTTCCTGAATTTTTGAGCGAGTGGAATGAAAAGCACCTGAAAAAAATGCTCAAGGAAACAGACAGGATACTGTACATTATAAGGCCTAACGGCCAGAGGAAGAAAGTAAGCGAGGAAAACAAGAGCGAGATTTTGGAAGAGCTGGCTCCAGGCTTTAAAATTGAAAGAACTTTAGAGAACGGAGACATTGTATTATTCAACAGGCAGCCTTCCTTGCACAGGATTTCAATGATGGCGCATTATGCAAGGATAATGCCAAACAAGACCTTCAGGATTAATCCAGGAGTCTGCAAGCCTTACAACGCGGACTTTGACGGAGATGAAATGAATTTGCATGTGCCTCAGACAGAGGAAGGAAAAGCAGAAGCGCGCAACCTAATGCTCTGCTCCAACCAGGCCATAAGCCCAAGGCATGGCGGGCCTGTAGTGGTTTTGGATGAAGATTCGGTTTCTGGCTCCTTCACTTTAAGCCTGAAAAGCACCAAGTTTGAAAAGCACGAGGCAATGCGCTTTCTCTACGAGATTGGAATTACGGAAATTCCGGATGCAGACGTTGAAGGAAAATACTATTCAGGAAAGCTTATTTTTTCACAGCTACTGCCAAAAGACCTTAACTTAGAGTATGAAAGCTATGCATGCGGCCTTGTAAAGAAAGCAGGATTGTGCAAAAGTTGTGCAAAAGAAGAATGCGCTTTTGACACTTTTGTGAAAATAAAGAACGGGCTTCTTGTTTCGGGAGTCATTGACAGCGCTTCCCTAGGAGAGAGAAAAGGCCAGCTTGCTGATGCGCTGTTCAGGAATTACGGCCCGGAAACGCTTGAAAAATTTTACCTCGGGCTTTCAAGGCTTTCAACAGCAACCATAACCAGAAAAGGCATGACAGCGGGCATTGACGAATACCAGACTTCAGAAACAGTCGAAACCTTAAGGCAGGAGGCAATCGCTGAAGAGCTTGAGGAAAGCGCAAAGCTTGTGGAAGAATACAAGAAAGGCACTCTAGAGCACATTCCTGGAAAAAACCTTGCGGAAAGCTTTGAGACAAGAATGCTGGTGATTGGAAGCAAGGTGAAAAACAAGCTTGAAAAGCAGATTCTGAAAGAGAAAATAGAGCAGACGCTGAATGTTGAAAAGCCAGCGTATAATACCTCAATAATCGTGCTCTCAAAAGCAAAAGGCTCTCCGATAAACTTCACAAACATGTCAGGCTTTTGGGGACAGGTAAGCGTAAGGGAAGGAAGGCCGAAAAGAGGCTTCAAGAACAGGCTTTCAAGCATCAACAGGAAAGGAGACATTGGAGCGATTGCCGGAGGCTTCATACAGAACAATTTCATCCAAGGCCTAACGCCCAGGGAATTCTTCTACCATTCAATGGGCGGAAGGCAGGGAGAGGTCGACACCTCAGTTGCTACAAAAGTTTCAGGCTACCTTTACAGAAGGCTTGCCAACAGCCTGAAGGATTTGGTAATAAACAATGACGAAACTGTAAGGACAGCAAACAAAAACCTCATACAGTACACTTACGGAGAGGACGCAGTATTCCCAATGAAGGCAGTGAGGGGAAAAAGCATTGATGTTAAAAGAATAGCTGACAGCGTAGCTGCAGAGCCAGCAAGGCAAAAGAGCAAGAGTGATTGAAATGCCGAAGAAAAAAACAAAAGAGAAAGAAGTACAGGTTATAGAACAGCCAAGCCTTGAGCTTGACTCCGTGGAAATAGATTATTTACAGGTTTATGGGCTTCCAAAAAGCGTGCTTGACAGCATAGAACAGGCAAGCCTTGAAAGAAATTTCACAAACGAGCAGAAAGAACAACTGCTTGAAAAAGCAAAGCAGGCATTTGACCTTGCGAGAGCAGAGCCAGGAGAGGCTGTAGGAATAATAGCCGCGCAATCAATAGGAGAGCCTGGAACACAGCTGACGCTAAGGACAAAGCACTACGCAGGAGCTGCAGAGGTTTCTGTAGGTTCAGGAATCCAAAGAGTGGAAGAGATAGTGGATGGAAGGAGCAAGGCAAAATACCCGACAATGACGATATACCTGAATGAAGAATTGCGCCAGGACAGGAAAAAGGCAGAAGACTTTGCAAAAACGCTGATAGACGTCAGGATAGGAGACGTCATCAAGGTAGAGGAAAGGTTTGCGGAAAAAAAGATAATAGTAAAAATACTGAAGGAAGAGGCAGAGGCAAGGAACATAAACATGGAAGAGCTTGCGGAAAAAATAGCGAAAAACGCCAAGGGAAAAATGCACAAGCTTAAGGAAGACTCTTTAGAGTTTGATTACGGGAAAGAACAACTGCTCAGGATAAGGAAGCTGGTATTGAAGCTATTGGCTACAAGAATCCAAGGAGTAAGGGGAGTGGACAAGACAATAGTAGTCAAGGAAAAGCACAAAGCTGACGGAAGCGAGGAATGGCTTGTCAAAACAACAGGCACCAACCTGAAAACAATAATCAAAATGCCCGAGATTGACGGCTCAAAGGCAACAACAAACGACATCAAAGAGATAGGAAGGGTTTTAGGAATAGAGGCAGCGAGAAATTCAATAGTAAGAGAGCTTCACGATGTTTTGATAGTGAAGAACGGGATTGATGTTGACATAAGGCACATAATGCTCCTAGCTGACCTGATGACCTATGACGGCGAGATTAAAGGAATAGTAAGGAGCGGAATCACCAGAGGAAAAACCTCGCCTTTCGCAAGGGCAGCGTTTGAGGAAACAACAAAGCACTTGATAGACGCTGCATTCAAGGGAGAGAAGGAAATGCTCCAGGGAGTAGTGGAAAACATTATCGTAGGCCAGCCGATAAAAGTAGGCACTGGAACAGTAAAGCTGGTGATGAAGTAAAAAAAGCCAGGAGCTTGCAGGAAGGCTTTTGTTTTTAAAGGTTTCAAAACTTATTGGTGGTTTTGAAAATTTAAAAAACAGAGGTTTTTAAAGGTTTTTTGAAAAAAAATATGAGAGCGCTAATTCTTCAAGCGAATTAGTTTTTGTTTTTGAAATTTTTTTGTGATGAGAAATGGCAGACATCGGAGAGATAAGCAGGGAGATTAGAAGAGCTGTTGATACTGGAACGGTTTTTTTCGGCAGCAAGCAAGCGGAGAAAAGCCTTCTTTCAGGAAGTACAGAACTCATTATCTTCAGCAACAACGCGCCAAAAACAACAAAGGAAAGGATTCAAGAGTATGCAATACTGGCAAAGGTGCAGTGCTTCAAGTTTGAAGGAAACGGCCTGGAATTAGGGGCGGCTTGCGGAAAGCCATTCGTTGTTTCAGTGCTCTCAATAAAGGACGCTGGAAAAAGCAAGGTTGCAACAGCATTCCAAGAGCTAGAACCCACAGTAAAGAAAAAGGAAGCAAGGAAAAAAGCAGGCGCGGGAAAGAAAAAGCGCTGATTCCAAAAAAAAACGCGTTTTTGAAAAAAAGCAGGGAAAAAGAATGAAACTAGGGAATGAAGAACTGCGCTACATGCGCGCTTTGGAAACAGTTGCCGGAGTGAGCGCAAGGGATTGCATAATATTCAAAAACAAGCTCGTGTTCATAATCAATGCTGAAGGCATTGGGAAAGCAATTGGAAAGAAAGGAAGCAATGTCAAGAAGTTGAGTGAAAAAATGGGCAAAAACATAGAGTTAATGGAGTACAGCAATGACGCTGCGGAATTCGTAAAAAAAGCGCTCGGAAGCATAAGGTTTGAAAAAGCCGAAATTCTGGATGGAGAGAAAAAGGCAATGCAGCTCTCAATGGACTTTGAGAACAGGAAAAAGCTGCTGGACAACATCGGAAGGCTAAAAAAATTAAAAGAGATAGTGAAAAGAGAATATAATATAGGGGACATCAGGGTAAGGTGAAAGAATGGCTTCCGGAGAGTTTGCAGCAAGGCAGCTTGAGAAAAAGCGCAAGAAGTGGAAAAGAAAGCACAGGAAATACAAGAAGAAAAGGTTTGGAAGAAAATACAACCTTCTTGAAGGAAGCCCGCAGGGAAGGGGCATAGTGATAGAGAAAAGAGGGGTTACGCAAAAACAGCCGCACTCTGGAATAATGAAATGCGTCAGGGTACAGCTCATAAAGAACGGAAAACAGCTCACGGCATTTGCCCCAAGGGATGGAGCCATAAAATTCATTGACGAGCATGACGAGGTAATAGTTGAAGGAGTCGGCGGAGCGCAAGGCGGGCCTTACGGAAGCCAGTGGGGCGTAAAGTACAGGGTAACGCATGTAAACAATCAGGCGCTGGAAATGCTCAGGACTGGAAAAAAGGAAAAAATCAAGAGATGATTATCCATGGACAGTGAAGAAACTTTAAAGCAAGCGCAGAAAGAGCAAGGCGCAAAACAGCATTCAGAACCCACAAGCCTGCTTTTTGGAAAATGGAACACCAAAGAAGTCAAGGTTACTGACTACTCGCTTGCAAAATACATAGACCTTGAAAGCAAGAAAATTCCGCACACTTTCGGAACCCACGTGAACAAGGCAATGGCTAAAGCAAAAATCAGCATCGTGGAAAGGCTGGTGAACAAGATGATGCGCTCAGGCCAGGGAAAGAGAAAGCTCTCGGGAAAATACATAAGGGGCAGGGGAAGCTGCGGAAAAAAACAGCAGGCATTAAAGATTGTGGAAAAAGCATTTGACATAGTGGAAATGCAAACAAAAGAAAACCCAGTGCAGGTGCTTGTTAGAGCTATTGAAAAAAGCACTCCAAGAGAAGACACCACCAGGCTTACGAGAGGCGGAATTTCATACACGCAGGCAGTTGACGTTGCTCCGTTAAAAAGGATCGATGAAAGCCTGAAAAATTTGGTGCTTGCTGCATTCGCGCAAAGCTTCAGCTCCAAAACATCGGCTTCAGAAGCGCTTGCAAAAGAAATAATGCTCGCAAGCAAGGAAGACGCGGCAAGCTTCAGCATTAAAAGAAGGGACGAGATAGAAAGGATTGCAAAATCCTCAAGGTAATTGAAGGCTTTTTTTAGGAAAGGTTTTATCCAATGGTAAAGAAAGAAGAGATTGTAAAGATAGCGCAAAAGCTCATGAACAGCAGGGAAACCATCAGAAACATTGGGATAGTCGCGCACATAGATCACGGAAAGTGCGTAAGCGGAGAAACGCGCTTGCAGCTTTCAAGCGGAAGAATCACGAAAGCAAGCGAACTGTTCAAAGAGGCTGCATTGAAAGGCCAGAAAATCGTTGAAGATTCTGAAAAGACTGTTTTCGAAGTTTCGGAAATGTTGGAAGCCCCGAGCGTTGACAAAAAAACCGGCAGGATAGAAAGCAAGAGGATTTCACACGCGTGGAAGCTTAAAGGCGGAAAAGTCCTGGAAGTCGCTTTAGAGAACGGGTTTAAAGCTTCAACAACTCCAGAGCACAAATTCCTGGCTTTTGACGGCGTTGAATTCAAGGAAATTGAAGCGCAAAATTTGAAAGAGAAAATGCGCCTTGTCTGCGCCAGAAAAATTTCCACAGCTGCAAAGATGGACATTCCGGGAGAATTCCTTTCAAAGCTTTCCAGAGAAAAATTCTTTGCAAGAGTAGGCCAAGAGTTTGGAAACAATATAATGAGCAAGGCAAAAAGCACAGGGCTTTGCGAATTCTGCAGGAAAACAGGAATTAGGGAAAAGCCAAAGTCATTCTATCACGGCTTGTGGAAAAGGCGCGTTAGGCTGAAAAGCCTGCTTTTAATAGCAAAAGAGCTTGAGATTCCAGCAGAAAAAATTTACGAGAGCATTGAAAAAATAAGCCTCAAAGACTCTGTAAAAATAAGCCTGCCCCAAAGCCTTGAAAGCCTTTACTACCTGGCAGGCTTGATGGTAGGAGACGGAACAGGAAACAAGCTTGTGGTTGGAAAGGAAGAGCTTGGGGAAAAATTCAAGCAAATATGCAGGAAAGAGTTCGGTTTTGAACCCAAGGAAAGAAACTATCCCGGAAAAACAAAAGAGCTATCAACAAATAAAACACTGCAAAAAATGCTTGAATTGCTTTTTGACTACCCAGCTAGGAAAAAAAGCCACAATGTTA
>DUFJ01000005.1 GCA_013331925.1 Candidatus Iainarchaeum sp. | reverse complement strand
TCGTCAGTTCATCATCGGCCGTAAGTTTAGATAATACAAAAGGATTTTAAGGGTAGTTTTTGTTGGTTGTTTTCTTTTGTTGTCTGAGTAATTCTAAAAATTAATTAGACTGTTGTTTCTATTTATGTTGTTAATTAGTACTTCCAACTAATTGTAAGTTTATGAATGGTTTGAGTGGATCATTAGTCTGAAAGTACATTGTCATTGAGTATTGTCCGCTTGGAGAATTTTCTCGCGGGTAAAAAAAGAAAGGTATTTCTTTAGTTTCTCCAGGCATTATCGCAAAATCTCTAAAAGTATATCCGGTTTCAGGAATTTCATAATAGAAAAAGTCCCAATAGTCTAAATTTGATTCTGTAGTAGTTTTCCCATTGATTGATCCTGGTGCTTTCATAAAATATATTTTTAATACTTCTTTGCCAGTATTTTTGATTCTAAGAGTCTTTTGACTTTTTTCACCCAAATTAGTATTGTTGAATTCAATTTTCTCATATTCTAATATTGCTCTTGGAATATCTAATATTTGCTCATTTCTAAATTTTAAAGTAGGATCTCCAAATAAATGGGTGACTAAAAACGAACTTTCGTTTTTTTGCATTTCCCCAAAACTAACCCCCAAATTTAAAGGTCGATAATCAGCTAAAAAGTTAACCTCCATAGCGCCTACTAGCATAGATATTGTACTGTTTGCAGTTACTGCCAGACTTTTTCCACTAAATAACCACCACCCTGCAAAGTAATTTTCATCAGTAAATTTGCCATTTGAACAAGATGCCAAGACACTAAATATGCTATTAGGTTTTGCTAGCTTTATTTCATCATACCCTACTTCAGTATTTGCCCCTAACCATTGAGTTGTTGATGAACCATGTATGTTTACAAAAATAAAATCATAAGAATTTGAAAGTTTTGTTAAATAATCTTTTTTTTGTTGTGCGAGGTCAGAATTATAAATATAATCTATTTGATCTGTGCTCTCATAAAATCCAGTATATGCCGGAATTTCATTCACTAACTTTAAGTATTCCTCTAGTGTGATCTTTGTTTGATTGATTTCAATACTTCCAAAATGGAGCATTTTTCTATCAAAAGTTAGATTTCCTGTTCTATATGCGTGGTCTCTTTTGAAATAATCTTTCAATAGTTCAATTCCTTCAGCGCCACTCACTGGCGGTTTTATTCTTCCGAGCCAGATATCTCTCATAGTTTTGTCTGTCCAACCAATAAAGAATTCTCTTTCAAACAATCCATCTCCATCACTGTCAATGTAAGAATCTCCGTCTAAATCTTGAAAGTACCAATCAGAAGCTGTCACATAAGTATTTTGGTACTCAAAATAAGCAGTTGGTATATCTCCAATAAAAATAGCTCCAATAAGTCCATTATATAAGTATTTAGTTTTCAATAACTCCCTAATTTCTTGGATATTTTTCCAATCTTTTGAATAAACTTCAACATTTGCTAGTAAATCTTTAGAAATGTCTTCTTTTAGTGTTTCAATTTCTTGTCTTATTTGTGAATTGATTTGGGAATCAATAATAATTATTACTAGTTTTTCTTTCAGAGTGCATTCAGTGTTGCAGCATTTTAGTGAATCATTTGAATCAAGCCAGGTCTGATTGCATGTTTCATTTTCTGTGCATTTATCGCCGCCTAATTCAAAGCAAGATTTATTTATCTTGCAGTCTTGCGGGCACATTTCTGTGTTTTCGTTTCCGTTACAGGTTCCGTCGCTGCATAGTGTGCAGGTTCCTTTGCAGCATCTTGAACTGTCTGATGCTCCGTCAATCCATGTTCCAAAGCAGGATTGTCCTTCGTGGCAAATATTTCCACCCAAGTCACTGCAAGTCTTTTCTTTGCAATCTTTTAGGCAATTTTCTATTGTTTCTCCATTATTGCATTTTCCATCATTGTTACAGATTGCAATGCATCGTCCGTTCTGACAGGTTCCTTCAGGGCATGTTGTTCCATCTTGTGCATTAGTGTGTTGGCATTGTTGTTGGTTGCAAAAGTCTATTGTGCAAGGGTTTCCGTTCTGCATAGGGATTGGAATATCTTTTGGGGGCAATGCTGGAGTTGGCGATTGAATGCAACCGTTCAATGTGATTAGTCCAATAATTAGTGCTGCAGCAATCAGGTAATTTTTCATAAAAAAGAAATAAGGTTGAATGAATATAAATAGGTTTCTTACGTTTTTTCCAGTTGTTTAAGGTTATATTATTGAGAGTCAATTAAGTTAATTGCCAGTTCATCAACGCCGCACATGAAAATGATATTTGGAAAGATTTAAAGAGCGATTATTCTGAGCTTTGATTCAAGAGTAGAAAATTGTTTTACTTGGGTTGTTTACCGCCCGCGTTTTGGCTGCTTTTTTTCCTCAAGGTTTGCAAGCGATTCCTTGAGCTTTTCAAGGATTTCTTCCTCTTTGTTCCTGCCTTTTTCCTTGCCTGCCTGCTTTTTGCCTTGCGTTTCTTCCCGGAAGAGCGATGGATTCTCGTACTCTCCGACAACCATGTCCGAAGAGTACTCTCTCGCTTGCTTTTTTCCAGCGCCTTGGCTACGCTTTTTCAGGAGCAAGAATGCAGTAATTCCCAAGGCCGCGATTATTATGATTGCAGCAATCGCAATCATTGTAAAGTCTTGGTATTCCTCAATCCCTGCATTGTAGGTTTTGGCTATTGCAGCAGCTCCAGAATAGTTTGCGTCAGTAAGCCTGCCTTCAGCATTTAGCAAGATTTCCAAGGCCTTGTCCACTTTCTTGCCCTGCTTTTTTGCAAGCTCTGTCCTAGCATACGAAATTCCTATTTCAGCCTCTGCGGAGGCTTTTTCCAAAAGCCCTGCTGTTTGAGATTCTTTGGCTTTTTCCAAAAACTCTGCTGCTTGGCTGCTGTTTGAATCCTGCACTAATCCTTCAAGAGTGCTGATGCTTGCAATAGTGCAGCTTTCAAATCCCGCATTCCACTTGTCTGCACAGCAGGCTCCGGCATCTGTCCTGCAAGAGCCTTCGCATTCTATTCCAGTGCACGTTGGAACGCAAGCGTGGTTTTCAATCCTTTCTCCTGTATAGCATGAGAGCGCTTCGCAATTTCCTGNNGAGTCAGTGCAGAGCCTTTTTTGCGTTCCGTTAACGCAGGCTCCCCAAGCCCCGCACGTTGGCAATGGAGTGCATGTGGCAAGATTGAAGCTTCTGATGCTTGTATAGCCGCATAGCCCACTTGAATTGCAGGCGCTGATTGCGTAATAGTATGTTTTGGTTTCCAGGCTATCCAAAGTGGCAGAATGCGCTGTGGCGCTTGAAAGCTTTTTGCTGTTGAACGAGCTGTTTGCAAACCAGTATTTTATCTCGGCCTCTGCTGCAACGCTGGTGCTGAAAGAGATTTTTGCGCTGCTGCTTGAAAGTATTGTTTCTGAAATTCCGGTAATGCCTGGCTTTGAGGCTGTGAAATCTATTTCTGAATCGTAAATTCTTAGCTCGTCAAACAATGCCTTTGCCGGAAAGATAACGCCTGCGCTGCTGCTGAATGTTCCGATGCGCATTTCTGAAAATTGCGTGCTTTCTGGAAACGAGAATTGCCCGGAAAGCTCGCTTTTTTTTACAGAGTCAACGAAGGCTTTTGCGCTTCCGCTTCCTGCATTCCATGAAAACCCAAGATAGTGCCATTCGCTTCTTATAGTGTCTCCGTCAAACCAGTCTGAAATGTCAACCAGCATGAAGTTATAGTCTGGAGTTTCGTTTTCTCCCCAGGCAATGTGCCCTATGCTGAAAGTCAGGGACGGACTGTTTATGCCAATGCTTGAGTCTGTCCCTGAATAGTGGATTCTTATGTTTTCAACAGCTGTTGCTGTGCTTTGCTTGTTGGCGTAAAATAGCAGGTTGTTGGAGCCGTTCTTCGACCAGTTCAATGGCTTTACCCAAAAGCCCACAGAGCCTGCATTGGAAGGAAATGATGTTCCTGGATTCTGGATTGCCAGGAAGTCATTGTCGCTTTCTATCTCAGCAGAGTTTCCAAACACTCCTGCCTTGAATTCAACTCCTGCACCCTTGTCGACTGAAAATGCAGTGTGCGTGTCCGGTTTTTCGCATAATTCTGTGCTGTTTGCTGAATCGAAAGCGCAGTATATTTTCACAGCGCCTAGGGCTGTTTGCGAGAGTGCTATAGCAATAAAGCCTAAAAGCAATGCCAGTGTTATCCTTTTTCCATCCATGCTTTCAAGAAATAGCCTGTACAGATTTATATTGTTTGTGCTTTGCCTGTTCAATCCTTGGCTTCTTTTTTGGCCCTGCTTTTCTTCATGCCTGGAATTTTCAGCTGGATTGTGCTGTAATCAATGAACAGGCCTGCTTTTTTGAAGGCTTTTTTTAAGGCGTAAACTTTGCAGAATTCCTGCAGTTCTGTCTTTTCCTTTGCCTGCAGGCTTTCAAGCTCGCAAATCTCTTTAATTACTCTATTCACCTTTCCGGAACTTGCAGCCTCTATTATTAATGCGATGTTTTCCGAATTCTTTCCAACGCTTAATTCCTCAAGCGCTGAATCTAGCTTTTTCAAATCAACTATCTTTGCAAGGTTTTCCTCAACCTTCTTATCCAATGAGATTCCTAAAGAGGCAAGGAACTGCATTACTGTCCTTGAATCTGTTGAAGGCTCTATCTTGAGCTTTTTCACTGCCACCCAGCCGTCATAGTTTGCAACCATTTGAATGTATTTTTCGCTCATTCTTTTTCACCTTTTTATAGTATATGTTTTTGACAATAGTTCAGTGTAAGGGATTTTTTCCTCGCATTCCACTTTTGGCTTTAGTTTTTTCGGAATAAAGCGCAATAGCTCTCCTGCTTTCAGGCCTTCGGCTGCTATTATTATAGCATTGCCTTGCTTTCCGATGTGCGCTCTCAAAACCTTGTCTGTTGTAAGCAAATCGTACTGGAGCTTGCGGTTTTCCAATTCCCCAATTTTGCCTGAGAGCTTTATGCTAATCTTCCTTACTGTCCGGAATGGAAGTTTTGTTTCCTGCATAAAATCACTTTTTGAAATGCTCCGTTAGTCCAGTATAAGCTTTTTTGTAAATTTCGCTTGCTTCAAGCTCTTTTATGTTTCTCTTGTACTTGAAGCTTGGGTCAATGCCTGGCCTTGTTTTCTTCCATTCCTTCCATGAAATGCTGTACTGCTTTTGCACTTTGTCTCTGTAAACTTCTGGCAGCACGTTAAAAGAGCAGAATGGTATTATCCTTCCGTCAGGCATTGCGTAGTGAATGTCGCATCTTTGCACTCTTTCAACATCATAGTTGTAAGGGTCCATGAAGTGCATCATGCCTATGAAAAGGCTTTTCTCATGGATTTTTCCCAACGCGTTGTAATCGTGCTTTACCAAGGCGTCAAACAAGAGCTTTCCGAAATTCAGGAAGCTCGGTTGCTTGGAGCGGTCAATGAACCTGTTAATGTTGAGCAATAGCTTTGCTCCTGTAAGAATTTTGCTCTTTCCTTTCTCCAACTCCGCACTCTGCCCGTCAAGGAATTCAAGGAATCCTTCAATGTCCACAAACCTGCTTATTGGAATGACTTTCTTTCCGTCAAGGAACAGGTAAGTGGCTGCTCCGCACGCAAAATGCACTGAAAGGTCATACTGCTTGTGTCCTGTCAACGCTTCCACAAACCTTGTGAAAGAGTGTATTGTGGGAACAACGTAAAAGTCTTCCATTTTAATTTCTGCATTTGTTTGCTCTTCAATCAGTTCTATTGCTTTTGGTATCGTAATTCTCCGCGCATTCCTTTCCTTTTTTGAAATCCGGCCCACAAAGCTCACTGGCTGGAAATT
>DUFJ01000115.1 GCA_013331925.1 Candidatus Iainarchaeum sp. | reverse complement strand
TAAAGCTCTTGCCTTCTAAAGCCTTTCTTGCTTTTTCCAAAGCCTTGCTGTCTGAGTCAGCAATCATTACTGTCTTTCTCATGCAATGCAAGAAACTATTGTTTTCAAAACTTTTAATCCTTTCCATTCTGGCTTTTTTTGAAGCCCAAAGCTTTATATTGGAGTTTTTTGTTAAGATTACAGGCTTATGGAAGTAGGATTGATTCTTTTCGGACTCAGCATCGTTCTTTTTTTCGGGTTTTTTGCAGAGTTTATTTTCAAGAAGACAGGCATTCCTGACGTCTTATTCCTTATCCTGCTGGGCCTTGTTTTAGGGCCTTTCGGCCTGAAATACATCAGCGCTTCACAGCTTGACTTTATCGCTCCCTTGTTCACTACCTTTGCGCTGCTTTTCCTGCTTTTTGACGGAGCCTTCAGCATTGACCTGGCCTCTTTCGCAAAAGGCCTCACGAAAGCCTTGAAAGTTTCCCTCTACAACATTTTCCTTTCCGCACTCATTATCTCGCTTATAATGCTCGCGCTAGGCTTTAATCCCTTGATTTCAGTATTGACTGGCTTTATCCTTTCGGACATTTCCGAAGCCTTTGTGATTCCATTGCTCAAGCAAATCAAGATAAAGCAGGAAACATACTCTGTCCTGACCCTTGATTCTGCAATCACTGATGTTTTCTGCATCGTCTTTGCATTGACAGTAGTGGCTATAATCGAGGCTAATGTTTTCAACTTCCAGTCAGTCTTGAGCGAGATCGTAAGGCTTTTTGCTGTTGCTGGCGCGATCGGAATTGCAGCAGGCATTGTCTGGATTATTTTAGTAATAAAGGTTTTCAAGGAGCACAAGTTTTACATGACAACCATTGCCGCATTATTGCTTGTTTTTTTCATCACGGAGTTTTTGGGAGGGAATGGAGCGATTGCTGCATTATTCTTTGGCCTGGTCTTGCGCAATTCCGGGCAGCTTACCTCGATGTTTGCAGGAGTAATGGACAGGAAATATGACATCAGCTACAAGGATGTCAGTTCTGATTCTGAGGTGAGCGTCAAGCGCACTATCAGCCAGGGCTTTGGGATTTCAGTCACTTCAAAGGAAGAGCAGTTCTTTTACTCGCAAATTTCCTTCTTCCTCAAGACATTCTTTTTCGTCTACATAGGCCTGCTCTTGAGCTTTGCAGACTACCGCATAGTCTTGATCGGAATAGCGCTTTCTGTTGCGATAATGCTTGCAAGGCATTCCACTCTCATTATTACAAGAGAGTTTGAGGAGTTTGACAGAAAGCTCATCGGCTCTGTCTTTGGAAGAGGCCTTGCTTCAGCAGCCATCGCGCAGATAATAATCTTCAACAACGTTCCAGGCGCTCAAGAGATAGTCGGCATCGCTTATATTGTGATTCCCTTGACAATTATCCTCAGCTCCTTGAGGGTTTTCCAGCTCAGGAGAAAATTCTCAACCCAGCAGCCAAATCCAGCAGCATTTTCCTAGAATGAGATTAAAAAATTTCTAACTCACTCGTTCTGGAATTTTTCAAGGAGTCTTTTCCCAGCGTACTCCCCTTTTTTCCCGAGCATTTCCTCAATGCGCAAGAGGCGGTTGTATTTTGCTGTCCTTTCGCTCCTTGCAGGCGCTCCTGCCTTTATCTGCAAGGCTCCGGTTCCAACAGCCAAGTCTGCGATGAAATCATCCTCGCTGTCTCCGGAGCGGTGGCTTATTATGAAATTAAACCCAGCATCCTTTGCTGCCTGCACTGCCTTTAAAGTTTCAGTAACAGTTCCAACCTGGTTTGGCTTTATGATTACTGAATTGCACGCTGAAAGCTTTAGCGCCCTTTGAATCCTTTCAACGCTTGTCACTAGCAAGTCGTCTCCTACAATCTGGCACTTTGCGCCTTTGCTTTTTGTAAGAGCGCAAAAAGCCTGCCAGTCCTGCTCCGCAAAAGGGTCTTCCACGCTTGCAAGGTTGAACCTTTCTATCAAGCCTTCCACTATCTCCAGAAACTGCATGTTGTTGCACTCTTTTCCTTCAAAAATGTATTTCTCGTTATGGTGGAAAGAGTTTGCTGCAAAATCCAGCGCAATCCTTACCTGCTTTTCATACCCTGTCTCTTTCAAGGCAAGCTGCATGAGTTTTAGAACATCCTCTGTTTTTGAGATGCTTGGCGCAAAGCCTCCTTCATCCCCGACATTAATTGCTGATTTTCCAAACTTGTCTTTTATTATCTGCTTTAAGGTCTGGTAGATTTCAACATTAAACTGCAAGGCTTCGCTATAGCTTCCAGCGCCTAAAGGAACCAGCATGAACTCCTGCACAGCAAGCTCGTCTCCAGCGTGCTTTCCGCCGTTAATTACGTTCATTAAAGGCACTGGAAGAATGGATTCCTTGTTTTCAGCAAGCTTTCCGATATACTCGAATACTTGAATGCCTTGAGCTGCAGCGCTTGCCTTGCATAATGCAATGCTGACTGGAAGGATTGCGTTAGCTCCAAGCCTTGACTTGTTTGAGGTTGAGTCCAAATCAAGCATTATCTTGTCAGCCTGCTTTTGGTTTCCTGAATCCAGGCCTTTTAGCTTTGGGGCTATTGTTTCGTTAACGTTTGCGATGGCTTTCTTTACTCCTTTTCCCAAGAAAGCCTTGCCTCCATCCCTTAACTCCATTGCCTCAAGGCTTCCTGTTGAAGCTCCTTCAGGCATTATAGCGCTTGCTGTTGCCTTTTGAGTCTGAACTTCGGCCTCTACTGCAGGGTTTCCCCTGCTGTCAAGCAGCATTCTTGCCGTTATGCTCAAGATTTTGCTCAATTTTAATCTCTTTATAGATAAAAACCAACATTCCTTTAAAACCTTGCCAAATCTCCCCAGCTCCCAAAAAAAGCCTGCCTTTTTTTGCGGCGCTAAAGGCTTTTTCTAGCTTTTTTCAGCTTTTTTTCCAAAAAGCTTTTAAACCCTTGAAGATTTCATACTTAAAAAACACCTTTCTTGGTGATTGCGGAAATTGGGAAAGCCTTTTGTCGATGCAGAGCTTTTGGCCAGCAAATGGAGGCTTCAGCTTCCTGATTATTTTGAGCCTTCAGCTTGCAGTTCAAAAAAAGCCAGGACTAGCTTTGGCCCAGACTTCAAGCTCTTTTATTCCGAAAGGCGGGCCTCAAAATACTACAAGAGAAAGGCAGAGCAGTGCATTTTTGACGGCTTGTGCAGGAAGTCAATAAAGTTTCCAAGGCACAAGGCTGTTGCAAACCTTTTCCCGTTTGCCCCAAGGCACAGAGTGATTTATTCAAGAAAGCACTATCAGGAAATGCGCTTTAAAGACCTGGAATTTGCCCTTGAACTAGCGCCTAATGCTGCAGAATCCTTTATTTACGCCACCAAAGGCTCTGGCGCAGGAATTCCAGAGCATTTTCATTTCCAATCCTTCAATGCAGAACTTCCTGCTTTTAAAGCAAGCTCAAGGCTCTTTTATAATGACGGCTTCAGGATTGAAAAGCCAGAATTTCCATCCTACTGCCTGAAATTTTCCGGCACTGGCTTTGCGCGCATTCTTTACTCCCTAATCCAAGAGTCTAATCATTCCTTCAACCTTGCTGTCTCTAAAGACTCCTTGCTTTACTTTCCGCGCTCTAAAGAAGTTCCTGAAAATTGGTGGAAGTTTGGGGCTGCAGAGCTTTCGGGCTTTTTTGTTTTCAGGGATTTCCAAAAATTCAAGGCCGCAAAAGCAAACGAGCTATACAAGCCAATGAAGGACGCCTGCCTTGGATTGAAAGAGCAGGAAAGGACAGAAAGCCTTCTTGAAAGCCTGCTTCCTGAAAAATCAGGCCTTGCAAAAAACTAGCCTGAAATCTTTTTCAAAGCCCCGACCTTTGTGCCTTCAAAAAGCTTTTCCCCCATTTTATCCAGGAAAAACTTCTGCAATAGCGCATAATCTGGCTTTGGAAACTCTCCCTTAATGAGTTTTTCAATGTCTTCCCAAGTCCTGTCAATATAAGTCAGGTTTTTTATCTCGTCCTCTTTCTTTTCCCCCAAGCTGGCGTGCGCGCTTCGGATTAGCGCGAATTCTATCTGGGAAAACCTGAAAGTGTAATAGCCTTCAGTCCAGACATCATGGCCTATCAAAACCATGTCTTCCTTCGCGTAATCAAACTTTGCTGCAATGTCTTCAATCACTTTCTGCTTGAAATACTCGTCCTTGAATTCCGGGTTTTGGGCGATGTTTTTTTCATAAAGTTTTTTGTCAACCTCTTCCCTGCCTTCCAGATACTCCTGGTTTACGAAAAACACCCTGTCCTCTTGCACGAACTTTTTCAAGCCATGCTGTTCCAAGCGTTTATTCCCTTCAGCAATGCTGTAACCGCTCACTACAAAAAACCTGAATCTTGCAAACCTTTCCTCTAACCCCTTCAAATTCTGCAAAATCCCGAAAACAGCCTCCAGGTCAACGCTTTCTTCAAGCTTTCCAGGAACCAGAACGTCTTCAAGGCCGAAAATAACGCATTTTTTCCTCAACTCTGACTCGCTCTTGATTTCAGACATTTTGTAAATTACGGATAAAAACAATAAAAACCCTTAGGTGTAATACTTACTTTGAAACACTTGGTTGAGGGTTTTTGGGGCTGTAGTCTAGCCTGGTCAGGACCTGCGCTTAGGGAAGCCTTTTCAGAGAAACGCTATTCAAGCATTGCTTGAATGCGCCCATTTGAGCAAAAGCTCAAATAGGGACGCTTGCGAAAAGCAGTCTTTTTTTGCTTGGCAAAAAAAGCATTTGCTTTTTGCTTCGCAAAAAGCTTTGGAGAAAGTTTCNNTATTTTACCTGCCTGAAGCTTTTTCACTTTTTTGTCTATCCAAAGTAATCAAGCGCTAGCTGTTCAGCAATCAAGCTCCTGGCCTCTAGAGCAGCAAGCTCTCTAATGGATTCCAACTCTCTCTCAAGTCCAATCTCTTCAATGCTGTTTGTTTCCAACCAACCACCTGAGTTCTATTGGTGTTTTAATTTTCATAAACACGCTCTTAATTTTTCGTGCTGTGGTGTTTTAATTTTCTGCTTGTTTTTTAAACTCTTGCACTCCAAAAGCAGGTATGGCTTTGACAAAGGCTGATTNNTGACAAAATCATCGCGTTCGTGAAGAAAGAGCCCTGCCTGGTTCAAGACTTGAGCAGGCATATTGGAAAGAGCTGGGTTACCACAGAAGCCTACGTTCAAAAAATTGCCAAAGACACAGGCCTTATCAGGGTTAAGGCGTTCCGTGAAGGCACTCGAGGCGCTGTAAAGATTGTTTTTTGGGATTATTCCGAAAGCCTGCAGGCTGATGAGGCCAAATCCAGGATTTTTGAGAAAATAAAGCTGCTTTCAGGCAAGAAGGAATTTGACCCTTTT
>DUFJ01000071.1 GCA_013331925.1 Candidatus Iainarchaeum sp. | reverse complement strand
AATCTCAATCTTCACGTCAAAACTTCCAGCCCTTGAGAATTCTGCAATAATGCTTGAGCTTTTTTCCTCGCCTGCTTTAATTTTAGGGATTGCTTTCTCAGTCTCAAACAATGCCTGCTTTAACGGATTATTGTCTTCCTTGTCAAAAACCTGCACTCTTGCAGTTAATTCTTCAAAAGCATCCAATTCTCCAATGTTTGAATACTTGAATTCAATGAGCAATTGGCTACTTTGCTCGAGCTTTAGCGTTTTTTCAGCTTTAACGCTTGAAATTTCAGCTTGCGCTGGCTTTATTCCGAAAAAAGCCTTGCAGACAAAAAGCCTTCTATCATACAAGCATCTGTAATATGGGGAGACAGCGCTGTCTTTTTCAACGCTTAATGTTTTCCTTTCAGTATTAAAGCTCAGGCCAAGGCTGCACTCTTCAGTGTCCTTGCAGCAAAGCTCAAAGTCAGTGCATTCAAAAACAGCAAGAGTGCTTGAGTCCTCAAAATTTTTCGTGTTTAAAACCTGCACGGCTTTTGCAACAAAAAGCTCGCTTTCAACGATTTTTCCTTCGTTTGCTTTCGCAAGCTCAAACCCCTTCTCTATTTCCGCCTGCAGGTCCTTCACTGGATAGAACAGGTATGCAAAGCTTTGGTAGAATATTGCAATCAATGCTGCCAGAATTATTGCAGCAACAAGCACTTTGAAAACAATTCCAGGCATTTTCTCACTTTCTCTCAAACTGCATTTTGAAGGTCCAGACCACTAAACTACGGAGTATTGTTCCAACAACGAAAGTCTCGGCTATTACAATAATCAGCGAAACATAATCCCCGCTCTTGAACCAGAATGAAGCGTTAATGCTTATTTCGGGCGCTATGAAAGCGTTGAATAGTATTACGGCAACAAATGCGGTAAGGAAAATCAGCACTTTTTCAGTAAATCCCAAAACCTTTCCAGCCCTGCTCATGCGTTTCCTTCCTTTCCAAAGCTTTCGGTGCTTTGTTTTTTCTGGTTTTCAAACATTCTTTTCACTTCGCTAGAGTGGGTGCATTCTTCAGCCTTCTTGTCTCTTCTCATGCTGATAAGCCTTGGAAACCTTAACGCAAGGCCTTCGCTTCCGTTCCAGTTGCAAGTATGAATAGGACTTTTTGTTATCTCGTCAGCTCTTACCTCAATCACGAATTCAGGCATTACCCAATAGTCTGGCTCTAGATTGCTTGAAACCATTACTGGCTTTTTCTTCTGCTTTATCTTGCTCAGCATTTTTTCAAGCTCTTTCATTCTTTCCTCGCTCATTCCAGTGCCGATTTTTGCTATTGTCTCAAACTGGTCCTTTTTTGGGTTGAAAACCCCAACAAGCAATGCTCCAAGCCCGAATTCTGCTCTTTGTCCTTTGCCTTCGAAATACCCTAAAATCGCGCAGTCTATTGAATCCTGCAGCTCTCCCTTGTAGGAGCGCTTTAGTTTTATCCATGCAAACTTTCTCGCACCCGCGATGTATTTTGCCTCCAAATCCTTCGCAATAATTCCTTCCAGGCCTGAACTAATGCTTTTTTCAAAAAACCTTTCCAGTTCTTTAGGCGAGTCTGTAATAATGCTTTTTGTAAGTTCAACCACTTTCCCTTTTTCTATAATCTCCTCAAGCTTTTTCCTCCTTTCCTTGAATGCAAGGTTCATCAGGCTTTTCCCGTTCAAAAACAAGAGGTCAAAGCAGAAAAGCCTTAACGGAAACTCTTCAGTTTTTTCTTTCACTTCATACTTTCTCTTTCTCTGTATTGTCACCTGGAAGGGATAGAATTCTTCAGCCTCTTCATTGAATGCCAAGGCTTCGCCTTCAAAAATCGCTTCCTTTGCCTTTATCTGCTTTTTCACTGCCTCCACGATGTCCGGGAACATTTCGGTCATGTTTTCAGAATGCCTGCTGAAAATCCAGACCTGGCCATTTTTTTTGTGCACGCCTAGCCTAAATCCATCATACTTGCTTTCAACAGCGCATTTTCCTAATTTTTTGATTATCTCTTCAGCGCTCGCAAGCCTTTCCGCAAGGGTCGGCCTGATTGGAATTCCTGGAGTGATTTCAATTTTTTCCATTCCTTTCAATCCGTGCTCTTTGAGCAGTTGCGCAATGCTTCCCAGGTCTGAGTGGATGTTGTATTTTTCCTCTATTTTTTCCCTGATTTTCTGCCTTGTCTTCCTTTCAAGCTCTTCCTTTCGTTTTTCAGGGTTTTTTTCCTTCAGCTCTTTCTCGATCTTTTCCGTCTCTTTCTTGTTTTCTTTCGCAAACTCAAAGGCCAGAATTTTTGCAAAAGCGTCCATTATTGTCGGATCTCCAACCCCAAGCCTTAAGTTGCCTATCGGAACTCTTGTAATGAATTTTGCTTCTAAAGGCTTTGCTGAATTCAGCAATTCCGCAAGAAGCTTTATTTTCAAGTCCTGGCTTCCAATGCCTGAAGCTGTTGCAATCTTTTTCAAGTTTGCAAAAACTTTCTCTAAAGTCAGGTCTTCCTTGAACAAGGCTTTTTGCCTTTTTTTGGAGGCAAACTCTTGCGCCACCAAGCCCAAATCCCCGACTTCTTTGAATTTTTTTTCAACCTCTTTTCTTTCAAAGCCTGATGTTCGGGCAATGGCTTCCATCACGAATTTTTCCCCCATTCCGATCTCTAAAGCCTCAAACAATGGCGCAAGCCTTCCCTGGCACAAGTAAATGGCCTTGTCGATTTCTTTGGCGGGAATTTTTTCAAAAAGTTCCGCAAGCAGTGCTGTCATTTCAAGCCTTGAGCTTGCAGCTTCTATTTTCTCAAAATACCCTGCGAGAATTTCAAAATGCATGCTATTATTACACTTGGTTTTCGTTTATAAAACTCTGCTCCAAACCGCTTGTTTTAAAACCAATTCTTGCCTTTAGTTTTTGGATTTCATGGCTGAAAAGCAGGAAAAAAACCAGGCTTTAGAGGAGAAAACAACCTTCAATATTGACAAGGAAAAAGATTTCAGCAACTGGTTTTCAGAAATTTTGAAAACCGCAGAGCTTGCGGACTTGCGCTATAATATAAAGGGCTTTCTCGTCTACCAGCCATGGTCTGTATTGTGCATGGAGGAAATGGCAAGGCTTTTTGAAAAAGCGTTGCAGAGAAAAGGACACAAGCCTTACTGGTTTCCTGTAATGATTCCTGAAAAAAACTTTCACCTGGAAAAAGAGCACGTTGAAGGCTTTGCTCCGGAAGTTTTCTGGGTTACTGAGACTGGAGATGGCTCAAAGCTTGAGGAAAAGTTTGCCTTAAGGCCGACTTCAGAAACCGCTTTCTATCAGATGTTTTCCTTGTGGATTCGCAGCTATAAAGACCTTCCTTTCAAAACCTACCAGAGGGCAAATGTCTTCCGTTATGAAACAAGAGCCACAAGGCCTTTTTTGCGCATTCGCGAAATCCACTGGATTGAAGGCCATTGCGCTTTCAAAAGCTTGGAGGATTCAATGAAGCAAGTGCATGAAGACATGGAAACAACCCAAGAACTCCTTCATGATGCTTTTGGGATTCCGCACATTTTCTTCCAAAGGCCCCAATGGGACAAGTTTGCGGGAGCAGTGAACACCTATGCTGCTGACGCTCTAATGCCTGACGGCCGCATGCTTCAATTGCCTTCAACGCATTGTTTGGGCCAGAACTTCAGCAAGCCTTTCAATGTAAAGTTTGTTGACGAAAACTCCCAAGAACAGTTTGCTTATCTTACCTGTTACGGCCCTGCCTTTGACAGGATTTTCGCTGCCTGCATAATAACTCACGGAGACAATAAAGGCTTGAGGTTTCCTTTCGAAATTTCCCCGCTTCAGGTAGTGATAGTTCCAATAAATTTTGAAAAAGAAAGCAAGGTTTTGAAAAAAGCCCTGGAATTGAAGGAAAGGCTTTTGGAATTAAATTACAGGGTTGAAATCGACGGTTCTGAAAAAAGGCCCGGAGAAAAATTCTATTTTTGGGAGATGAAAGGCGTTCCATTGCGTATAGAGATAGGACCTAAAGAGCTGAAGGCAAAAGAGCTTTTGGTTTTCAGGCGCGATTTGGAAAAAAAAGAAAAGGTAAAGGAAAAATCTCTTCTGGAGTTTGTTGAAAAAAAGGGAAAGGAAATCACAAAAAACCTTCGCGAAACAGCCGATAAGAAGTTCAAGGACATAATTCTTGACGCAAAAACAGTTGAGGAAGCGAAAAAGCTTTTAGGCGAGAAAAAAATAGTCCGTGCAAGCTTTTGCTCTACAGGCTTGGAGTCTGCAAAATGCGCTGAGGCCATTGAGAAGGATTTGGGCGCTAAAGTTCGAGGCACTCGCGTTGACCTGAAAGAAAAGCCTTTCTCCAACTGCCTAGTGTGCGGAAAAGCAGCGAAAGAAGTAGTTTACATTGCTTTTGAGTATTGACTTGTTTTTATTTTTCCACTAATTCTTCAAACTCTTGCCTGCTTAAGCCTAATTCTCTGATAATTGCCCTTAAAGTGCCTTTTGCAATTTCCTTGTGGTTTGGAACTGTAATCCTTCTATATGGGGCTAGTTTTAGCCTCAGGATAAAATGGCTTCCAGTCTGGTGGTCTATAAAGTAGCCAATCTTTGCTAATTTTTTTACAAGCTCTTTTCCAGAAACAGGCTTGAGTTTAGGCATGCACTTCCACGACTTCCTCTTCAATCCCTGGAGGAATCGGCTCGTGGTGTTTTTTCAGGCTTGCAACATAGCCCTTGATAGCGTCCTTGATGTTATTCAACGCTTCCTGCCTAGTTTTTCCTTGAGAAACACAGCCCGGCAGGCTTGGGCATTCTGCAATGAAAGTTCCGCCCTCGTCTTTATAGATGATTGCCCTATAGCGCATGAAATCACTTTCATAATTCTGCTTGGCAATGGTTTTAAACATTTCCGAGTGCACAATTCCACCAGTTATTCTTCTGGCTTTTGAAGTATTAAAAGGCTTTTAGGCTGGAGTTCCGGTCGATTTCGAGTATTAATAGCCAAAACCCGAAAGAAAGCCTTAATAACCCATTATTAACCTGTTATTAACGGCTTTATGGCGAAAATGCTTTCAGTTCAGGTTGAGGATTCTTTGGCTAAAACAATTGACAAGGCAATCAAAGCCTCCGGCCTTTACTCTTCAAGAAGCGAGTTTTTGAAGGATGCAATCAGGAAAAACCTTTTTGAAGTTTCAATGGCCAGGGAAAGCTTTAGGGAAATCCATGAAGGTTTTGAAGAACTTCGGAAGCTTGCAAAAAGCAGGGGCTATGATGGCAAAATGCCTACGAAGGCAGAAAGGAAAGCCATAGCAAGAGAGTTTGTTAAAAAGCACAATATTAGGTAAATTCCCTTGGTTCAATAGCTCTCACTAAATCAGCTATTTTTTCAAAATCTTTAATATTGAAAGTTACAATGGCATCGCACTTGCATTTGACTGCAACAGCAGCGTGAACAGCGTCCGACCAGTGTGTTTTCTTTAGAAAAAATTTCAGTCCAATGTTGCCTTGGATGAAAGCAAGCTCTATTTTCAAGCCCGTTTTCTTTAAACGCGCTATTGTCTCTTCTTTGCTAATAAAACAATGTCTTTCAACTTCTTCAAAAAATAGTTCCGATAATACAAGAGTTGCATTTTTGGTTTTGGCTCTTTCAAAAAATTCTTCTGCTTCCAGAAAAAGCGGTCGGACGCCTCTCCCTATTTCCTGCTTAAATGCTGAAATGAAAACATTAGAGTCCAGGTATACTCTCATTCCAGAATTCGGTCTTGTCAGGTTTTTATTAGTTTCTCAAACTTCGTCGATTGCCAGGCTCAGGCAATCCTTTTGTCTTCCAGCTGCAAACTCCATTCTTCAGCTTTTTTCCCCCCAACCTTGCTTTTCCACAATCCTTTCTTTTTGAAGCCAAGGTTTTGGTAAATTTTTTTCGCCGCCTTGTTTTCAAGGCTTACAAGAAGTACAAGCTCCAAGGCATTTTGTTCTTTCGCAAACTCCACTCCAAATTCCGCAAGTTTTTTCCCAAAGCCTTTTTTCCTGTGCTTTTCTTCAACAGCAATTCCGTTAATGCGCCAGACTCCGAAAAGGTTGTCCAAGAATTCCAATTCTATAAAACCCACAATCTTTCCTTCCTCCACTGCCTTGAAGAGCCTTATGTTTTGCCTTTGCATCCTTTTTTTCAGGTTTTCAGGGTTTGCTTCAGTGTAAGGGAATTCTGAAGAAATCATTCTGCTTATTAGTTCAGCGTCTTTTTCGCTTGCTTTTTCAATCCGCATCAAAAAACCTTTTTTCAAAAATTACCAAAAAATGCTTTGCAAAACCCTTTTTTCAAAAGTTTCCCAGGTAATCGTTGATTTCCCTTTCTGAAACAGCGCAGCCTGAATACTTTACAGCATACAATGCAGCCTCTAATGATTCCTTGTTTTTTTGCAGCTCGCTTTCAAGAATGCCTTTCTCAAAAGCCCAAGCGATAAGCTCGCTTGAGCGGCATACCTTGATTCCTGAAAGCATTTTCTTCAATTCAGCAATTTTTTGCTCGTTCTTCATGATGCCCGCAATTCTTGCCTGCAGGTATGAATGCAGCCCTTGAATGTCTTCAATGAGCATTCTAGTATTCCTTTCGTCAATCACGAGAGTGCTTGCGCCTAACTGCCTTAAAAGCGCTAAGGTTTCAGCCTCTCCGTCCTGTATTAGGACAAAAGGCCTGTTGTTTATGAAAAAGCAAGAGTTTGCTGTTTCTTTAACCCTAAGCGAGAGCTGCAGGAATTCTGGCTCTAGCTGGATGCTTTTAATCCAGCCCTGGCTTAAGGCTGTCTGAATCCTTAAAGCGTTAAGCTCGAAGGCTTTGATGTGTGAAGGCCTTGTGATGCTTTCAAACTCTACTTTTTTCGGAATTGCGAGTTCTGCTTTTTGCGAAAGCTTTTCCAAGACCTTGATGAAGCATTTTTCCGAGATTGAGATAATGCTGCTTGAGTCAAAAACTATTGAATTCATGCAGAAAGCACTTCCTCAAGGTTTTTCAGCCTTTCCTTANNCCCTGCCTCGTCATGCATTCTAGTAAAGCCGATGTAGTTGAGCAAGTCTTTCTTGTCAGCTCCGGTCAATGCTGCAGCCTGCCCAAGGCTCAAGCCTAGAGCGTAAGCGTTAGACGCAAGCTTTGCCCTTGCTTTTTCAAAAGTCGAGTGCGCGTAATTGCTGATTTCAGAGTCGATTCTTGAAATGCTTTCAACAGCAAGGCGCAGCTGGCTTTCAAACTCCCTGAAATCCTTGCTTTTCAGTTCCTGCACTGCCTTGTCCAGGTGCTGGAGGATTTCCTTTTTTGCAAAATCCCACTTAGGGTTTTTTGTGATGTGGCCTTTGCTTGAAAGCTTGTAAAGCGAGTAAGCTATCAAGGCCATTAAAGCCTTCAGCCTGTCATCGCTCAAGGCAGCTTCTTCAATCAACTGCCTGCTTAAGTCCTTGAGCTTGAAATGCTTGTTCCTTTTGAAAAGCTGCCTCAGGCTTTCAGACTCTTGAATAAGCTTCTTCAGCATTCTGCAATCAAAGAATTAGAAAGTCAAAACAGGTTAATAATGGTTTTTTATACTTGTTTTGGTTTTATACTAATCAAATGTCCGATATTTTCATTCAATTATTGCTTAACGGCTTGATTGCCGGAGCCTTGTATGCTTTAGTGGCTGCAGGCTTTTCAATCATTTATTCCACTTGCAGGTTTTTCCACTTTGCTCACGGCTCTACAGTTGCTGTTTCAGCCTATTTCCTCTACTTCCTTTACGCTGTGCTTGGCTTGAACTTTTGGGTTTCCATCCTTCTAACTCTGGCTTTTTCTGCCTGCTTTGGCTGCTTCTTGAACAAAATAGCCTACGCTCCATTGCACAGGAGAAAAGCAAGCTCTTTGATTCTTTTGGTTGCAAGCTTTGGCTTGCTGATTTTTTTCGAATCCCTAATCCTTTTACTGTTCGGGGCTGACGTGAAAACAATAGGCTTTATTAAAGTGGAAAAAGGCCTGGAGATTGCAGGCGCTATCATAACGCCCTTGCAAATTGTAATAATCCTTGCTGCCCTTGCCTTGCTCCTTGCGCTTTTTTACTTCATGAAAAAAACACGCTTGGGAAAAGCCTTGCGTGCNNAAGGAAGTCGCGGAAATTGTCGGGATTTCCTCAAAGAAAATGTTCCTGGCTGCTTTTGTGATTGGCTCAATGCTTGCCGGAGTTGCCGGAATGCTTGCTGGCCTGGAACAAAACCTTGAACCTTCCATGGGCACTAACCTAATCATCAAAGGCTTTACTGGAGCAATCGTTGGCGGGGTTTACAGCGTTCCAGGCGCGATTTTAGGCTCTGTTGTTTTAGGCCTGGCTGAAAATTTTGGAATCTGGTTCCTGCCTTCAGGCTTTAAGGACGCCATTGCCTTTACGTTGCTGTTTGCATTCCTGCTTTTCAAGCCTGAAGGAATTTTGGGAATCCGTAAAGAGGTGCAGAAATGATTGAAGCCTACCTAATCCACTTGCTGATTCTTGTCTGCATTTACCTGATATTGGCAATTTCCCTGCAATTAACCATTGGCTTTACTGGCTTGCTAAACTTAGGGCACATTGGCTTTTTTGCAATCGGAGCTTACACTTCAGCCTTGCTTTCATTAGCTGGCTTTCCATTCTGGATTGCAATCCTTGCTGCAGGAATTCTGACCTTAATCTTTGGCTTCTTGCTTTCTCTTCCCCTGGCAAGGCTGAAAGGAGACTATCTTGCGCTGGCAAGCCTTGGCTTTGCTTTTGTAGTTTATGCAATATTGCTCAACTGGACTGACTTGACTCGAGGGCCTTTAGGCCTGCCTGGAATTCCAAAGCCTGAAATTTTCGGCTTTGTTTTTTCCGAAAACCTTGCTTTTTTGCTCCTTGCTCTTGCAATAGCTGCAATCAGCTTTTTCGTTATTCACAGGATTGCAAGCTCGCCTTTTGGCAAGGTTTTGGAGGCAATCCGCGATGACGAGCTTGCTGCAAGGGTTTTGGGAAAGAATGCCTTTAGAATGAAAGCGTACTCTTTTGGAATCTCTGCATTCTTTGCGGGAATTGCTGGAAGCTTGTACGCTGGTTACATCACCTTCATCGACCCTTCATCCTTCACGCTCTTGCAGCTGATTCCAGTGCTTGCAATCGTAATCATCGCAGGCTTGACTTCTTTCAAGGGCACTGTGCTTGCAACAATCATTTTAGTCTTGCTTCCGGAGCCCTTGCGCTTTATTGGCTTTCCAAGCAGTATTGTAGGGCCTGCGAGGCAAATCATTTACTCCTTGCTCTTGCTTGCCATACTAGTCTACAGGCCCAAGGGCTTTTTTGGAAAGGTAGAGTTGAAATAATATTATGCCTTTGCAAGCTTCCATAACTGTTCAAAAAAGTTTTTGAAAGAGGTTGCTGCATTCTCGTCATAAATTAAAATGCAAGTTGGCGGTTCCGCATGGTTAATTATTAGCACTTTGTCTTTTCCGAAAACATCAATTGCTGCGGGAGTCAAGTTTGGCAAAAACCTTGCTTTAGTAAGGCGCATCTTCTTGAGTGCTTGAAAATGCTCGCCTTTTTCTGAAAAAATGTGTCTTCCAAAAATCTTCTTTTTGATTCTTTTTTGGGCAAACTTCAACCAAAACTCATTGATTTTTTTATCCTTCCTTTGAATGATTCCCATTGCAAGCACTTCCTCGCCAGCATTTAATGAAGCTAGCGCTTCTTCCGCCGCTGTTTTAAGCCCTTTAAAGCCGGTATAATTCAAGGCTTTTGTTTCCTTTACCCCAGAGTTTCTCAACTTTTCCAGTTCAGGCAAGACTGCGTTGATTGCTTGTTCTTCCTTTTCAAATCTAAGCTTTTTCTTTTCAATAATTTCCAAAATTTGTGGGGGAGGAGCAGCGGTGAAATGCCGCACATTGTTTATCACAGACTCGCTTGCAAGTCCTTTTGTTTTAAGACCTTCAAGGATTTCATAAATCTTGCCAGAGTTGATGCCTGTTCTCTTTAGAATTTCTCCAGCTTTTAAAGTGCCAAATCTCAATAGAGAAATATAAATCGCACTTTCACTTCTTGTCAAGCCGATTTTTTCCAAGATTGAAGAATCCATTAATAACTACAACCGGCAAAAACAATTTAAAATGCATTGTTTTACCCACCCCTTAGTGGGGGGTTATAATCAAATACTACTTTATGATAAAGTATCTATTGGGATTATAATTCAAGCGAAAACAATCATTGCAGTTCTAGTTCTATCAGTATTGGTTATTGTAACCATCTTGGTTTTTTCTCTGGAAAACAATACTGCCAATGCAGTGCTTTTGAAAGAAAAGCAAGTTAAAATTGCTGTAATTCTACCATTAAGCGGTTCTGCGGCATATTATGGCGAGGCTTCAATGAAAGGCATTGAGCTTGCAAAAGAAGAACTGCAAAATCAGTTTTCAAACCTTGAACTAAAAGTCTATTATGAGGATAGCCTTTACACTCCAAAAGGTGGTGTTGATGCATACCACAAATTAATTGCTTCTGAAAAAATTGACGCTGTGATTACTGGGGCAAGCCAAGTATCTCTGGCGGTGCAGCCTCTTGCCGCAAAAGATGGCATTCTGCAAATGGCTATTTTTTCAAGTGCAGAAAAGTACTCAACCCCTGATGATATATCATTCCGTGTGAGTTCAAGGAATGAAATTGAAGCGGAAAAAATTGCAGAATTCGTGAAAGGCAAGGATTTTGAAAGCCTTGGAATTGTTTACCTCAACAATGATTTTGGTGTTGGCTTTAAAGAAGCGTTAAAGAAAAAGCTCACTGCCGTAAGCCCTAGAACACGAGTTTTTGAGGAAGGCTTTTCTCTAGACGCTTCAGATTTTCGCACAATTCTGGCAAAATTAAGGCAATCCGGCGCTGTCTTCCTGGTTGGAACAGCAAAGCACTATGCAATTATTCTAAACCAGGCAAAAGAACTTGGCATTAATGTACAATTTTTGAGCATGCGTTCTGCAGAAGACCCTCAATTGCTTGAAATTGCAGCATCTGCTGCTGAAGGATTAATATATTCTTACCCTTTTGACAAGGCAAGAACGATTAAAGCTCAAAAATTTTCAAACAATTTTGAAGCTAAATATGGCAAAATTCCAGATGCTTACGCTGCTGAAGGCTTTGAGGCTCTGAAGCTGGTTGTTCTTGCTGTTGAAAAATGCGAAAAAAATCAAGAATGCATAAAAAAGCACTTTGAAGAATTGACAAATTATGATTCGGTTTTTGGCCAAATTCAATTCGACAAGAACGGAGATGTCTATTACCGGTTCTTTCTCAAAACGATTAAAGATGGAAAATTTGTTCCAAACGTTGAAAATTAAACCTGCAAAGAATTGAAACTTACAGCTTTAAGGGCTTGGCTTTCTTTGGGTTTTTTTGGGCTTAACTTGCCTTTTCTATGATTCCTTTTCTTGCTTGAACAATAGTCAGCTGGACATATGCTTCTCGATTTTCATCAAAAGATATTGTTCCATTTAAGCCTTCAACTGAAATTTCGTGCAAGGCTTCAGTTGGTTTTTTACTATTCTTTTGGATTGCATCAAGCACAAGCATAATGTCGTAACCGAACGGGGCGCCCCAATCGGGATTTTTGCCGTATTTTTTAGTGTATTCTTCAACAAATTCTTTTGTTTTTTCATTAGCCAGCATTGATTCTGGAATAGTGGCGTAGGTATTGTCTAATAAATCGCCTACCTGGCTTTTTACTGCCGCGCTTACCGTAATAAGGTTGGAAAGTATAGTAATGTCTTTTCCAAGCTCTTCCCTTTGTCTGAATAATGCAACATAGTGCGGAATATAGCCAGCAAAATAAATTACTTCAGAGTCTGAAAGCTTCTGTAAAATAGTTCTAAAATCCGTGTCTCCCGCAGCAAATGTTTCCTCGTGGATTATTTCCCCTTTAAAGTTTTTCTTGAACTGTTCTTTCATTGATGCGCCATACTCGTCTGAAATTGTCAATAGGGAAACTCTTTTGAATCCTTTTTTGTTTGCAAAATCAGCTTGCAAAGCAGCTTCTTGCCCAGCTGACGGGAATATCCTGAAAGCATTCTTGCTTTTTTGAGTAAACTCGTTTTGGGAAATTGCAGTGGCAATTAGTGGCTTTTTGTACTCGTCAGCTATTCCAACCAATGGAACCACTACCGCACTTTGCAGTGAAACGACTATGTCAATATCTTCAGTGTCCAGAATCTTTCTTGCTGCTGAAATTCCATCTTTTGCGTTTGATTGGCTATCTTCAATGTATAATTCAACATTAGAGTTAATTTTGTCTTTTGCTAGCAGCATTCCGTTCAAAAAATCTTCTCCAGTAAATGCCACCGCTCCAGTTAAGGGAATAACTACCGCAACCTTTATTTTTTTTGGCTGTTCTTGCGGTTGGACACAACCAAGCAATAAAAAAAGAAAAATCATTAATGCAACAAATATTTTTTTCATCATACACTATTACCATCTTTTAGCTTTATAACTTTAATGATTCTGTAGGCTCTGTTGAGGAAACGCTGTCAGAAAGGTCTGGATTAAAAAGATTGAAAACAGCAAGTTTGTGAAGATTGAATAATCAATAACCTAACTATTTAACGGAACAAACTTTCCATTCTTTACTTGCACAATTTCGAATTCTTTGCTCGCTTCCCCGAAAGAATCAAACTTGTTTAGGCCTGACACTTTGACAAGAAGATTATTTAGTTTAAAAAAACAATCA
>DUFJ01000110.1 GCA_013331925.1 Candidatus Iainarchaeum sp. | reverse complement strand
GCTTGAAGGAATTTTGGAAAAAGCAAAGGCTTTGAAGAGCGGCGAGTTCAAGGACGGAAAGAGAGAGCCAATAGCTTTTGGGCTTGAATGCTTGAAGGTTGGGTTTGTACTGCCTGACAAGATTGAAGGAGTTTTGGAAAAGCTAGAGGCAGATTTGAAAGCAATCCCAAACGTTACAGAAGCGGAACAGGCTGGAATGACCTTGCTTTAAAATTCCCTGCTTTTTTTAACAACTTCGCACCATTCTTAAACTATGATTTCCAGAGTTTTGTTGGAAAACTGGCGCTCGCACAAGCGTTCCGAGTTGAAGTTTGACAAGGGAACAAACGTGCTTGTTGGCGTGATGGGCTCTGGAAAAAGCAGCATCATGGATGCGGTTTGCTTTGCGCTTTTTGGAACTTTTCCTGCTGCAAAATCAAAACAGCTTGCGCTTGATGAAGTTGTAATGTCAAAGCCTAACCAGATGTCCCAGGCTAGAGTTGAGTTAGAGTTTGACTTCAAGGACAAAAAGTACGTTGTGGAAAGGACTGTTTTTGCAAACAATAAGGCAAACCAGGCAAAGCTTTTTGAGAATGGAAGGCTAAAGGCAGGCCCAAAGCCCACTGAAGTTACTGAAGAGATTGAAAAAACAATAGAGCTGGATTTTGAGCTTTTCTCACGGGCTGTTTATTCGGAGCAGAACCAGATTGACTCTTTCCTGCGCTTGTCGCCAGCAGAGAGAAAGAAAAGCTTTGATGAATTGCTGGAGCTTGACAGGTATGAGAGGGCAAGGGGTAGTTCAGTGCAGCTTTTGAACTCGCTGAAGAGGATTTCTGAAGAGAGAAAGCGCAGCTTGAAAGAACTCCAGCCTAAAGTAAGCGAGAAAGAATGCCTGGAGATTTTGGAAAAAATAGCTTTTAAAGAGAAAGAGCTGCTGAGAGTGGAGAGGGAAAAAGAGGGAAAGGCTTTAGAGCTTGGAGTTTTGGAAAAAACCTTTAAGGACTTGGAGTCCAAGCGCAAAAGATTTGAAAGCCTGGTGCAGGAAATCCAGCGCTCTGGAGGAAGTTTGGAAGAGCTGGAAAAGGCTGTTGAATCCTTAAGGCCTGAAGCAGAAGGAGTTGTTCTGGAAAAGGAAAAAATAAAGGCAAGGCAGAAGGCTTTAGGCTTGGAAGTTTCCGCAATGAAAGAAAGCGAGAAAGTTGCCAGAGCGCTAGCTTCAGAGATTGACTCCTTGTCTTCCAATAGACGATTTTTTGAGGAAGAAGCCAAAGCGCAAAAATCCATAGAGCCCCGCTCGTTGCAGGAATTAGAGGCTGAAAAAGCAAAGAACGAGAGTTTGGGTGAAGTGCTTTCAAAACAGCTGCTTGAGTTTGAGGAACAGCTTTCATCGCTCAAGATGCAGAAAGGCCAGTTGAACGAGGCATTGCATGACAGGAAAACCTTCACGCAAGAGATTGAGGCTTTAGGAACTGACTCTTTATGCCCTACCTGCAGCCAGAAGCTTTCCATAACGCACAAAGAGCAACTGCTTGGGGATGCAAAGGCGAAAATTTCAGAACTGGAAAAAAAGCTTGAAACAAACTCCACAAATTCCTTAAACGTTGAGGCAAAGAAAAAGCAGTGCCTGCAGGAGATAGAGCTTGCAAGGCAGGCAAGAACTGCCTTGGAGAAATCCTTCGAGATTCTTCAAAAAATAAAGTCCAGCTTGGAAAAAGCCAGAGAGTTTGAAAAGCAGGTTTTGGAAAAGCAGGAGCTGCTGCAGGCGAAAAAACCTGAATTTTCAGGGAAAGAGCTTGAAATCCTGGAGGCTGAAGAGAAAAAGCTCGCCAGGGCTTTAGAGCTTGCCTTAAAGCTTGAGAGCGCTGGAGTTTTGAGAAAGAAAATTCTTGAAAGTGAGAGAGAGCTAAAGGAATTGGCTTTCAAGCCTGAAGTTTTTGAAAATTCAGGGAGGAAGATTGCTGCTTTGAAAGCAGAGCTTAACGCTGTGGAAAAAGAGTTCTTTTCATTGAAAGAATCATTGGGAGATTTTGGCAAGAGCCTCAGGCAGCTGCAGGCCTGGCAGAAAGAGCTTGATAACTTGCAGGAACAGGTTGAAAGCTCTGTGTTTTTTGCAGAAAAGCTTGGGATTTTCGTGAATGCTTTGCAAAGCACCCAAGGCGAGTTAAGGGGCTTTCTGATACAAAACGCAAATGCAGCAATGCAGGACGTCTGGCCTAAAGTTTACCCTTACAAGGATTACCTGAACGCGCGCATTGAAATCGTTGATGGCAATTACGAGGTCAAGGCGCTTTCAAGGACTGGAAAATGGGTTAAAGTAGAGGGAATTCTTTCAGGCGGCGAGAGAATGGCTGCTGCTATAACCATTAGAGTGGCTTTTTCTTTGGTGCTTACGCAACAGTTGAGCTGGCTGATTCTTGACGAGCCGACGCACAATCTGGACAGGAATGCGGTGAAGGTTTTGAGCACGATGCTGAAAGAGCACCTTCCGGAGCTTGTGGAGCAGGTTTTTGTAATAACGCATGACAGGGAGTTGGAGAAGGCTGCTTCAAGCTGCGTTTTTGAGATAGTGAGAAACAAGGACGAGGATGGGGCTTCAAGCGTAACGCTGAAAAGCGATTAGGCAACAACAGGCTTTTTTGCTGCCTGCTGCCTTTTTTCTTTGTTTGCTTTTTTCTTTACTTCCCTTGTGATATAGCCTGTAACAAGGTTTCTGACTGTTTTAGAGAATGGAATTCCCAAAGTGCCCAAGGCTTGCTTGTTTTTTTCAAACTCTGCCCCGAACAGTTCTGGCTTTACCTGCAATAGAATGCCAGCCCTGGTTTTCACGTTTTTCGGAACTGCCTTTCCCATTCAATACGCCTCTATTTTTTTTATGCTGCCGTCAGGATATTCCCTTATTACAGCAAGCGGCAGGACCTTTTGCTTCAGCTCTTCCTTTGCAAGCTCGAACATGCTCATTTCCTTTTCAGGCTTTGCAAGAGGCGGAGCTCCTAAGGAAAGCTGTAACGCCCTTGCGGAAATAAGCCTTGTCTCTTCAAAACGCGTCAATCTCAAAATGCTCACTTTTTTTTCAAAAAATTCCACAATTAGCAGAGGTGTAAGCTATATTTTGGGCAAAAGGGTTAAAAAACTTTCAGAATTCCAGCGCTATCCTATAACAACCTGCCTGAAGTTTTTGCTTATTGTAGGAATGATTGTTTTTGCCTTTTGCGAGAATTCCTTCATTAAAGAGCTTGGGTTTTGCGCTTGCACAAGCACCACTTCAGCGCTTGCCTGCAGCACTTTCTCCCCCTGGATTTTTGCAAGCTGCTTGAACTCAGCAAGCTTTAGGCACTGCAATGCCCCCAAAGCGCTTGCGAGATTTGCGGAATAAAAGCTCGAGCGTGGATTGTTAAGCTCTTTCAAGACCTCTTTCAGCAGTCCTTCAAGGCATTTTTTTTCAAAAAACCCAGCAGTGTATTCTGGGCTTTCGCTGAGTTGAATAGAGCATAACACCTTTTGAGCCTTCAAGGCGTTATGCTCCAACTCCAGCATTTTGTCTTCTGTTTGGGTGATTCTTAGAATTAGCGCTTGAATTTCCCTTGCGATAAAGCTTTCTCTTGCAAGGCAGTGCCATTTCAGCCCATGGATTTCATTCATTACCTCGGCCTTTTCTTCTCTTTCAAGCATTAAGGCGTCAGGCAAGGGAATAAGGGCTTTTTCCCCATTCCTGAAAGGGCCTGTTGGCAGTGAAGGCAGGAACCATTCTCTCATTCTCTCAAGCCTTGCCTGCTTTCTTTCATGCGAATTGTGGAATTCCGCCGCGAAGGCCGGGTTTTGCGACTGGAAGTAAAAGCCATTCTGCAAAAACTTCACCAAGGCTTTAGAGTCAGGCAGTATGTTTTCTGCCTGAAGACTTGAAGGCTTGCAACAGTTGCAGTTTAGAGTTTCAAATCCCAAGTTCAGGCTTGGGTTTGAGAGCAATCCTGCCCAGACCATTGTAAAATCTATCTCGGACACATTCGTGAAAAACCCTGAAGCGCTCTCACCAAAAGCTTCAAGGCTTTGGGAGTTTTCTTTTGCAATGGCGAAAGAGTTTTTGAAAAAAGCGTTCTCTATGAAAATGCCCGCGGCTTCCTGAATGCTTTCTGGAGCAAAGCCTGCTGGGATTGCAAGGGCTTTTGCAAAGGCAAACTGCTGAATGAATTTTTCAAGAGTTTTTGCATCCTGGACTGCGAGCAGGCTTATTGTTTTCTCCAAGCTTTCAGCGCATTCCTCAAGCCTTAGCCCAGGCATTGAGTGTTCGCAGGCTTTTTCAAGCCCGAAGCCTTCCTGGTTGAAAGAGTCAAAATAATTCCATTCCTTTTCAAGCAAGAACTGCCTTTCAGGCTCCACGATAATCAAGCCTTGCTTGAGGCTTTGCTGCAAGAGGCTGGAAATTTTTTTCAAATCAGAAAATGTCGAGGCATGAATTTCCAAAACCTTGCCCTCATGCGCTCTTGTTTGGAAGCGTTTTCCGTCATAAAGGCTTAATATTTCCTGGACAAGCCTTGTCTCTCCGGCCCTTAATGCGAAAAAGGCTTTTGGGAAAAACGCAAAGCGTTTTATGCGCTTTTCCTCAAGATTGGAGAATTCCGCAACGATTTCCCTCTTTTCTTCAGCGTAGGAAACTCGCGAGAGCCAGAACAGTTTTTCTTGCGAAGAAGGCATGATTAAAGCTTGCTTTTAGAGGTTTAAAAAGCCTTGGAGGCAGTAGAGTTCCGGTCGTGGAATTGTTTTTAACACTTAACAGCCTTAAAATTAGCATGCCATCAGGATTGCCTAGCATGATGCAGAGAAGGAAACAAAGGCCTGGAATTGGGCAGCAGTTAAGGCATGTTTCTGGAGAGCTTTCAAAGCTTGGCAAAGCTGCTGGAATTGCAGGGGAAAGGCGCAGGAGCCAACGCGTTGCAGCTGAGGAAGAGCATTTTCGCTTTAATGAAAAAGATCCTGAAATGGTTTTTGAGAGTTTACAGTACGGCTTGGAGTCAGGCAGCAAGCCAATGATCCAAAAGGCTTTGTTGTGCGTTGTAAGATGGAAGGATAAGGGCAAGGCGTTGGAGTTTTTTGAAAACTTTCTTGAAAGCGAAAACCCAAACATGCATTCTGTTGGAATGCAGCTTTACGCTGAATACCTGCGCTTTGGCGGAATAGAATTAGGTGGAAGGTTTGCAAGAATTGATGCAAATTTTGCTGAATTTTATAGACAGCATGGAAGATGAAGACTTCAGGCAGAAAATACAGGAAGGCTTTTTCAAAGAGCTCGAGCCTTTCATAGGCCTGATTCCTGAAGATTACAAGAGCGAGATTAAGAAAACAAAGTTTTCAAAAATCCGCAAGTTGCTGGAGAAAGAAGTTCCAACAAAAGCAAAAATAATTGCTGAATTAAAGCGCTGGCAATTCCTGGAAAAAGAGTTTGAAAGGTTCAAGAAAAAGATTTAGACTTTAATTTTTTATTATCAATTCTGGCTTGATTTTCTTGCTTCTTTTTTCATTGCCCATCCCCGATTGGCGTAATAAGCCAATTGGCTCCGCAAAATGCCTAATCACCAAATAATTTTCCCGTTAATTTTCAAGTAAACATTTCAGAAGTGCAAACGAGTGGTGGGGTTCAACCATTTCCTTTAATGCAATACGAATGGCTTCTTTCTTAGAAACTTTTTTAAGTTCAATCCGTTCGTAAAAGTCCAATTTTTGTTTGACTTTTTTCACACCGTTTGCTTTATATACGTATATCGGAAATTTCACCCAACCCATATATTCAGTGNNGATTCAGTGTGACTGATTAGTGCAATTTTCTTGGGTATCAGCCCAGCTTCTTCCCGTAGTTCCCGCACGGCTCCCTTTAACGGATTCTCCTTAGGTTTAAGGGTTCCCGCTGGCAACCGCCATACAATTTTATCTAACAAGGGTCGGTATTCTTTCAACAAATAAACATCATTGCCATCAATGGGAACGACTAAAATAATCCTTTTTTTCAGGTCCACGTATTGTTTTACTTTGGACTTGTTATTTTCGGTAAAAACAAGTACCCCGACACCCAGGTTCTCCGTTTCTTTGATTTGAATCTTTTGCATAATATCCGAAAACAAGGTACAATTTAATAATCTGATTATTAGCGGCTGGGCGTGAACCCCCCGTTCTTTAGGGCAGGGATGAGGGAACAATCCGCCAGCGTGCTTGTGGGGTAAGCTTTTGTCCCCTTGGCTTTCTCATTTTTCTTTTAACTGATTTTTGGCGTCTCACAAGAACTCTTCAGCCTCTTCTTTTTCTTTCTCTCTCTTTTCCTCAAAATCCAGGCCTGCCTTTTCCAGTGAGATTTCGTGCCTGCTTTCAGCGCTTTTTCTCTCCCTCACTTTAAAAAACACAGGAAACCTCACTGCCTCTCCAACTATTAAAGCCTCTCCGACCTGGAGGCTTGTAATCATTCTCTCGCTTGCTGAATCAATGCCTTCGCTGCTTTCTGCCAGGTGCTTCAAGTCGTAAGGGTTTGTAACGCGCAAAATCATGTGTGTGTTGCACTGCGCTAGGGCAGTAGTGCTCAAGCGCTTTGGCCTTTGCGAAATCAGGCAGATTGAAGCGCCAAACTTTCTTCCCTCCCTGGCGATTGTTTCAATAATGCGTTTTGCAATCGCGTATTCTGACTTTGCGCCTTCTGGAGCGAACTGGTGTGCTTCCTCCATTATTGCAACGAATGGGGGAAGCTTTTTTGCCTTTCTTTCAAAGAAAAGCTTGCGCAGGAAATAGCTTGCCAGGATTTGCTTTCTCCTGTCGCTGATTTCAGAGCTCAAGTCAATAATTGTAAGCATTCCAGGTTTTACAATGTCCTGCAAGGAGAAAGAGTCTGTTTCTTCAAACAAGCGCATTTCCGCGAGTTCATAAAGCCATGCTGAAAGAGACTGCGCTGTCTTCTTGCCTTGCTCGTTCGCTTGAACTTCCCTCATTAAAGCCTCTATAGAATAAGGCCCCAAGCCTGCTTTCATCTCATCGCGCAGTTTGCTTATTGCCTGGTTCAAGTCTCTTTTTTGAGGAATTGAAAGCCCTGGAAGCAAGGCTGCAAAATCCCCTGTTGAAAGCTTTGGAGTTCCAATCTTTATTGAGTGTGATGGAATTAGGATTGTTTTGGAACTGTAGTCTTTCTTTTTGGAATCCGCTGCTGGCTCCGCAAAGCTGCTGTACTCTCCATGCGTGTCAAACAATACCGCAGCAATCCTGCCGTCTTCTTTCTTCCTGTCAAGCAGTTCTTCTAGAAGGACTGAGGTAAAGTAAGATTTTCCAGCGCCGGACATGGCTAAAATGCAGAGGTGCTTTTGCAAGAGTTTTGTAAGATTGAGCTTTACCTTCAAATCGTGGAATTCCAAATCCCCTAAGTGCAGGCCTTTTTCCTCGTCAAAGTGAAGTATTTTCTTCAGGCTTTCGTTGCTTGCAATCCTTACCTTTGCTCCAGGCCCTGGAGGAAAGCTTGGCCTTTTAATCCTGCCTTCCTTGCTTAAAACTCCTAAAGGCCGTGTTTTTGCAAGCAGGTATTCCCATTCAAGGACTGGGAATTGTTCAAACATTGCCCTTCCGTTGCTTTCAAACTCTTTGACGCTTTCAGCCCTTTCAAAATAACGATTGGTTTTTTGCAGGTCATTAATCATGCAAACCATGGTGCCTTCGCTATAGTCTAATTCCACAAACTGGCCCCTGTGCACTTTTCCTTCAGCGTTGACTACAAAATCAACTTTGTTTGGGGAAGGGCCTTCAATCGTTGAAACAACTGTTCCGACTTCTTCCTTTGCCATTATCGCACCTTTTTTCAGTCAAGCTCTATCAACAGCAATCCGTTCTTCCTTAATTCTTTTGCGGAGTGCATTTTCAAAATGTCAACTTTGTTCACTCTGGAGACTTTTTTCTCAATCTTTCTTCCTGTGAAGGTTTTTGTCTTGGGATTGTATTCTTTGAACATTAGAACGTCTCCTGCTTTAATGTTGAAGTCCGCAATCCTTATGTCTGCTTTTTTCTCTCCGTTCAAAACTCTCTCAAACAACTCAGGCCAGCATTTTTTTTCAACAATCATTTCATCCCCTCCAATGTTTTCTTTTCCAAAGGCAATCCAATCCAACCGCATTTCCTGCACTTGTACTGCCACCCCATTATTCCACCCTGGTAAAGCTCGAGCTCTGTTGAATTGCAGTTAGGGCAGGCTTTTTCAAAA
>DUFJ01000080.1 GCA_013331925.1 Candidatus Iainarchaeum sp. | reverse complement strand
CGCATAGAGCTTGCGGAGAAAGAAATCAACTCAGTATTCCAGAACGAGAAAAGAGAGCAAAAAAGCCTTTTTGAGTACGTGTAAATTTTCAAGCCATTTGCTGGGATATTTGCTCAGTATGCTCTACAGCGTGCATGAAAACATCCGCGATGGTTTTCAAAAATATGAAAATAACAAGCATTAGAAAAGAACCAAAGCTAAAAAACATTAAGAAACCCACAAACATTACTGTAAGGTGCATTGGCAAAATTCTCACATAAGGCTCGAACATTAATTGCCGAGCGGTTTTTTGCACTTTAGGCTTGTTTAAGTAATAAAGGAAAGAGAATAAGTGGCTGATGAAAAAAATCACTGACGGAACCGCAATTATCGGAAGGCTTGAGAGCAAGGAACCAAAAGAACCAAAAACGCCTGAAAGCAAGCCAGCATATATTAGGTGAAAAAAACCGTAATGAAACGCGAAAAACAAGGCGACAAAATACACTGGAGGCTGGTAGATAAACCTTGGGTCCTGGGCTGTTTTAGCTTGAAGTATTTTGAAAAAGTAGAAAAATCCGATTATAACGCTTTGAATCCAGTAAGTCCATACTATTGCCGCAACGCTCCAATTCAACCATATCGCAAAAGCTGCTGTTAAAATGTTGGAAAGAATCAGGAAAATTACTGTCGGATCTTTCAAAACTGCTTTACGCAAAACTGCTTCACGCTTGGGATTAGACAAAAAACCAACCAAACTATCTGTCCCTTCTCGAATTGCTAGATTGCCCCAATCTTGCAATGGCCTTTGCTTCAATCCTCGATTCCTAAAATGCCGCCTCATTCGAAAAACCTACCTAGGCCAGAAAACTATCAGGGCAATGATGACTAAAATTATTGCCTGCACTATGCGGTTTGTCAAGAGAGCTTTCCCAATGGAGTGAAGGATTCCAGAGCCTGCAATCCTTGCAAGGACTCTTTTTGAATAGTCAAGCCAGGCTGAAGGCTTTTTCAGTTCTGAAATTGTTTCGCCAGTAAGCTCTAAAGCGCCTTTTTCCCTGAAAGGGATTTCCTCGCTCTCTAGAACTTCGCCATTGACTGCATTGACTGAAAGCTCAAAGCTTTTTCCGCTTGAATCCTGCAAGCTTAAAAGCCAGAAGGGCACAAAAGCAAGGCTTAGCTTTGAGATTTCAACGTTATGCCTTGCAACTCCAAGAGTGGCAGCAAGCCTTATGGGCGAAATGCGCTTTACCTCGCTTTCTGAAATGCTGGCTCTCTCAACCTCTACTTCTACTCCTTCAGGGGCAGGGCTTTCCTTAAGCATTACAGGCTCTTCAGAGTCCGCAATGCCTGCAATGCCTTCGTCAAACTCTCCGCTCACAGCGTTCAAAGCCATAGAGCCGGCTTGAGTGTCCTTCACTACCAACGCCCCGGTCTCTTCGCTTTTCTCTTCAAAAAAAGCGTCATAGGAGAAAAAATAGAATGGAGAGAAAACAAGGCTTGTGGAAGAAATCTTGAAATTATGCCAGTGCCTTTCCTTTAAGGCTTCCTTTGCTATGCCTTCAAGCTCTTCCTTTTGGACAGTTACTGGAAAGCAAGGCTTGCTCAAGAACATTCAAAAACACTGGAAAAATAAGGGCGGTTGGCAATATTAAATATTGCCCTTTAGAATAAAAAGCAGGAAAGAAAAAAAACCATGATTTTAATCCATGGCCCTTTTCTTTATGATCTTCACTTTGGCAGGCGTGACCAGAACGCGGTCTGCTGAAATTCTTGCAATGTCTCCGTCAATCTGCGCTGCAGCGTCCTTGACTGAAGAGATGTATTCCCTCAATTTCAAGGCATTGCGCTTTTGAATGTCCGCAATGTTCAAGAGCAAAATGTTTCCTTTCTTTATCTCTTCAACAGCTTTTGAAACATCAGAATCCTCGCTCAAGGACATTGGCTTTACCAAAGCGTCAGCATTGTCGTACATGCTTTCTTCGGAAACATCCAAATTGTTCAGGAAATCCTCGATCTGCCCGTCTTCCGCCTTTTTGCTGAAAACCTTCTCAAAAAAACTCATTCAACCACCCCAAAAAGCAAAAATTATTAGTAGTATTACTGAATCAAACTTTATTTTAATACTATTGGTGAATTTAAGCCTTTCAGGCAGCAAAAACAGCAGGTGGTTTGGAAAGCAAACTGCTTAAAAGCTTTAACTCTCAAGCAAGAAATGGTTAGGGAGAATTTCGGGGGCTTTCAGTTGGCAAATCTATTCGAGCAGGAACTGCAAAAGCAAAGCGTTTTTTTGAACAGAGACGCGATAAGCCAGCACTTTATTCCAAAAGAGCTGCCTTTCAGGGAAAAACAGCTGAAGGAAATTAGCTCGATATTGACAGCAGCGCTGCAGGGAAAAAAGCCAAACAATGTTTTTGTTTACGGAAAGGTAGGCACTGGAAAGACCTGCGTTGTAAGGCACGTTTTGCAGGAACTGCAGGAATTCAAGCAAAAAAGCAGCGCAAGAGTTGAAAGCTGCTACATAAACTGCAGGGTTCACAATTCCAAATACAAAGCATTGCAAAAATGCTGCAAGGAATTCTATCCTTCAGAAAACTTTCTAGGATATTCAGCAGCCTTTGTTTTTGAAAAAATCCTGGACTTTGCGAGAAAAAACAAAAACCAGGTCTTGATAGCCTTGGACGAGATAGACAAGGTGAAGGATTTGGACGAGCTGGTTTACGCGCTTTCCAGGGGAAATGACGAGCTGGAGCAAGGGGAAGGCGCCATCACAATCATCGGAATTTCAAACAATGTATTATTCAAGGAAAGGCTTGACGCTAGGACTAAAAGCTCTCTCTGCCAGGAAGAGTTAGTCTTCGCTCCGTACAATGCTGAAGAGCTGAAGGAAATCCTGAAGCAAAGAGTGGAGATTGCGTTCAAGCCAAAAAGCGTCCAGGAAAGCGCCTTGAACCTTGCGGCAGCAATCGCTGCACAAGAGTCAGGAGACGCAAGGACTGCTGTACTATTGCTGCTCCGCGCTGGAGAGCTCTCGGACAAGGAAAGCAAGGAAAAAGTCAGCGATGAGGAAGTTAAAAAAGCAAAATCCAAGGTTGAGGAGGAGGTAATCTATAATATGATTGCAACTCTTCCGGACCAGGAACAACTCGTGCTTTACACAATTGCATTATTGGCTGCAAAGCAAAAGCCATTGCAGAAAATTACGGGCCAGCAGGAGCCCGGAGCTTTAATGTCTGGAGAGGTTTTTGAAGAGTACAAGAGAGTCGCAAAAAAATTCAAGGAAAGCAATGTAAGCGCTAGATGGTTCCGCGCATACTTGAATGAATTGGAAACTTACGGAATCATCTCCACAACAAAGTCAGGCCCTGGAATGGTAGGCAACACAAGGCTGATACGCTTGAATCCAGAAGCCAGCAAAGTGAAGGAAAGCATAGAGAAGGAAATCAGCGGCTAGGTTTTTGGCAAAAGTTTTAATATTCCTGAGCAGATAATTGTGAGAATGAAAAGAATAATGCCCCAGCCGAAAAGATGGCTGAGAAAAAGAAGGCTAAGGCGTTTAAAAAATAGTCCAGCTCGCAAACAAATTCTTAAAGGCACTAAAGAAAATGAAAGGCTTTCAAAGCTTTTTGCTAAAGCAGCATTAGATAAAGGAGAACCAAATCCAGTTCTTGCAGGATTGCACAAGAAAATTCCTGAAGAATTTCAAAGCAACGCAAACGGCTTAAGGCTTGTTTTAAGAAGTCAAAGGGAAAGAGTTTGGCCGCCGCGAAAAATTACAAAGAACAAATAAATCAAAACCCTTCCAGGCTTTTCTGCTCCAGCTCTTCAGCGCCTGGCTTTTCCAAGGCTTTTGCTTTCTCCCCCAAGTGCTCTTTCAAAGCTCTTGCGACTCCTGCTCCGAGAATGATTTCCAAATCCTTCAAGTCTGCCTTTTTTACAGAAGCGATGGTTTTCAAGCCTGCATTATACAGCTTTCTTGCGCGAACTCTACCAATGCCTTTCAATTCTACCAAGTTTGCAAGCTCTTCCCTGATTCCATACTNNTTCAAGCAGTTGGGCAAGCTCGAATGCAGAGTAGGAAAGCCAGTCCAGGCGTTCAAGCTTTGCGTGCAATATTCCTGGCTGGATGTTGAATTCTTTCATCAAAGCCTGTTCTGGCTTTTCAAAAAGCCATTCCTCAAAAAGCAATACAGCATTGAATTTTTTCGCAAAATCTGCGTCCTCAAATAATGCAATGTCAGCATTTACCGGAAGCTGTGCTTTTTTCTCCTCAACAGCCTCCCAAACCAGTGCAGAACGGCCTTTAGAGATTGCAGGAAACGGGGCAAACTCGAAAGTATCTGCAAGCAGGAACAAAAGGCCAGTGTTTGAAAGCTCCTTGCTTTTCAAGGCTTGAATCATCTTAAAAGCCGAGAGAGGGTCAAGGTAAAGTTCTGAAACTCTCTTTCCTAGCTTAGTGGCTTTAATTGCTTTCTCGCCCATTACTATAAAGCCCATTTCCTCAAGCTCTTCAAGAATTGCCTTTATTTTCAAGAAAAGCTCTTTCAAATTCCCGTACTGCAAGGCGTAAAAGGTTTTTTGAAAAAAAGCCTCCAAGCTTTGCAGGTCAAACACAAAGTTTGAGGCAATGGAAGCCGAAACGTGAGTCCGCAAGATTGGCTCTATCCCAAGCTGTGAAGTGATTTCCTCAATTTTTCCATTAATATAATAATCAAAGAGAAAATCTTTTTCTGACTCTGTGCGAGCAATCAGAATTCCACGTCCTTCAGTATCGTATTTGGGCCGCCCTGCACGGCCTAATTCCTGCTTTACCTCTCTAACTGGAAGACGTTCAGACCCTTCTCTTCCATAGCGATAAACAGAAGAAACTATAACAGTGTGCGCTGGAGCGTTAATTCCAGCGCCCAAGGTGCTCGTGGCAGCCAAAACCTTCAAATGATTGCTTTTGAACAATTCTTCAATGATTGAACGCTGTTTTGAAAGCAGGCCTGCGTGGTGGAATGCAATGCCTTGTTTGGCAAGTTCTGCAAGG
>DUFJ01000045.1 GCA_013331925.1 Candidatus Iainarchaeum sp. | reverse complement strand
AGAAAAAAACCAGCAGCAAGGACAAGGCTGGAGGTCCAGGAAAGAAAGGCTGGAAAGGTAATGCGAGAAGTCCGGGAAAGGAAGCCTGGAAAGTTTTCATTCGATAAAGCGCTGGGCTTTAAAGAGCGATCGGCAGGAAAAAAGCCTGAAAGAAAGGAAAAGAAAGGCAAAGGTTTTTCAAGCTTTTTGGGCTTTAAGGAATAGGGAGAATAATGGATTTTTTGGAGATTGGCATCATTATAGCAGTGGTTTTTATTGCTGCAGCATTTCTTTTCTACCTAATCCGGTATTCAAACAAGCGCTTGCTTGAACTTGTTGAAAGCACGGAGCAGAAGCTTTCAATGCAGGAAAAGCTTGTCAGAAAGAACAGCCGAGAGCTGCAAGAGCTGAAGCAGATTGTGGAAAGGACAGCTGAAGGCAAAAAGGCCGCAAGGCAGACCGAGGTTGAGAAAAGGGCAAAAGAGATAGAGAAGAAAGCGCTTGAGATTCTTTCAAAAAGCTAGCCTGCATTTTTTAAAAAAACTTTCCTTATTCCTAGCGCTTTCCTGCAAAGCCTGGCTTTAAAACATGCCTTACCTCGTGCAGCCAGGTTTCCTTGTTGAGGAAAACCCAAACAAGCATTACAGCAAACTGCACAAGGAGTGCAATGCTTTCAAAAGCTTCCTCGCCGGGCTTTAGGCAGCAGGTGCTGAAAATAATCTGCGGGTCTCCAATATGGAAGGTAATGCTTGAAGGGTTTGAAAGCAAGAGAACGTGCACTATCTCGTGCGCTATCGCGCCCAAGGCAATGCCTGCAATTATTATGGAAAACAAGGCGATAGGATTTACCCTGTCATAAACAACTATTTCTTCACTCATGCTTTTGGAAACCTCGCTTTTTTCCGCGCTGTTTTTGACTGCTTTCTTCCCTGTCAAACAAGCGGTTGAAATACCAAATTATAGCGCAGACAATGACTGCCAAAGCCACTAAAATAACATAAAAGTAAAGGGCTTCAACAGTAAGGTAGGCTTCCTTGCCTTGCATTACAGCAGAGCCTGTTGCAAGGGAAAAGCTTTGGGCTTTGAACGCTAAAATGAAACCAGCCGCTAAAAGAAACCCAGCCAGAAACAAAACGCTCGCTTTCAAGCCTTAAGCCTCCTTTTTTCCAAAACTTTCAAAAAATGCAATGTTGAAAAGCACGCGAGGGCATCTCCAATGATTAGCAAGGACAGAGCGGCAAGCCTTGGAATTTGGTTAGTTGGGGGAATCATGCTGAAGATCGCCAGGAAAAAAATTATGAAAGCAAGGAGAAAGAGCATTGCGAGGAACAGCAAGGCGTTGCCGCCTCTCGGAAGCCTGGAAAAGAGAAAGGTCTTCTCCCGCAGCCTAAGCCAATAACGCCTTCTTACCACTGCAATCTTGACAAGGCCTAGCGCAATCGCCATGGCCCCAATAGCGTAAAGCACTACAAGCGCTATTCTAATCAACTCTACCATCAATATCACGCCTTGAATTCTTCAAAATCTTGCTCGCGCCAATAAAAAAGCTAAGCCCGGTAATTGCAAGGAAAAAATTTGCAGCAAGTATTATGGTAAAATAATCCTGTCTTGGCTCTGGCAGCGAGGCAAAAGCGTGCAACAGCCTGTAAAGCGCGTATCCTGTAATGGCAAGGAAAAAAGGGAGAAGTTCCCTAAAGCTGGCTTTTTTTCCAATCTTTTGGAAGACTTTCAAAACAAGATAGACAAGAGTTATGAAAAAGGCAAGCTCTATTATCGCCAGAGTATTGGCAAGCAGGTTTATTGCATCAACCATCAAGAATCCTGAAAAATAATGGATTTCAGCATATTAAAAACCAGCTGTTTGCTTTCCTATTTTAGGATATTTCAACAACCTTGTCCACAAACTGGCTTACTGTCTCTATCAAGCCAGCGTGCTCTGAAGACTTGACTGTTATCAGGAAAACCTGCACGTTTGCTCCGCGGATTTTGCCAACAAGGACATGGAGGAATTTTTCAACAGCCTGCGGCTTGTTGTAAAGCAATAAAGTGCTTAAGGAGTCAAAAACAACAAATCCTGGCTTTTGGGATTTTGAAAGCTGTTTTGAGATAGCGTTGTCCATGTCAATCAGGTCTGTTGGAGAATCCAAAAACATGGCTTTCTTCCCAGAGCTTGCCTTCCTGCCTGAAAGAATGCTAATGGCATCAATGAAGAAAACACTGCCCGTGCTTATCTTATTGCGGCTGAAGGCTTTGGCCAAGTCCTCCACTGGCTTGTTTACAGTAAGGTATGCGCCATTGCCTTGCTGCTTTCTAGCCTGCAAAATCCTTAAAAGCTCTGCAAGCACTGTAGAATAGTCTTTCAATCCTACTATGAAAAGCACTGCTGAATTTTTCGGCAAGTCTTCCAAGGCTTGGGAAATTTTGGAGTTAATGCTTCTGCCTGGACTCAGCAGTTCCTCAAACTCGCCTAAAGAACTGATTTTGCTTGCACCTGCTTTTACAGCCAAGCTATTCGACCTCTTCAAACAATTCCTGCTTTGACAGGATTTTCAATCCGGTTTTTGTAATCTGCAAAGGATGCAGTTTTTCGGAAACCTTNNCACGCCGTCAGCCACGTACTCTTCCAGGCCAAAAAGGCTGTGGGATTCGTCAAGGGAGATTTCATTCGTAATGATGCTCGTGCAGCCCACGTGCTTTAAAGTCTTGCCTAAACTTAGGATTCTCTTCCTTGCGTCAAGCTCTTTCTCGAAAAAAAGCCTAAACACCACCCCAGGATCTATGACAACGCGCTTTGCGTTGATTCCTTGCACAGCATCCTCTATTGAATTTTTCAGCTTGTCAAAGTCGTAAAGTTCTATGGTGATTATTTTAAGCTTTCCCTCATCAATCAAAGGCTTGAAATCCATTCCAAATTCTAATGCATTGTCTAAAAGGTCGTCAGCGCTTTCCTCAAGGCTTACGTAAACTCCTGGCTCATTATAACGCTTTGCTCCCTCGTACAAAAAAGAAAAGCAGAAAACAGTCTTTCCGCTTCCGGGGTCTCCAGAAAGCACTACAAGGTTTCCTTTAGGAATGCCTCCAAAAATAATCTCGTCAAATCCTTGCACTCCGGTCTTTGTCCTTCCAATGCCAGAGTTATTACCCTTAAGCTCTTTAAGACCTTTAACTTCTGATTTCTTTCCTTTCTGCATATGGATATGAACCAACTAAGAATAGGGAAAAAAGATTTAATAAAGCAGATTCTTGAGTTTTTGCCTAAAACTCGGTGAAAACTTCCTCTGAAGGAAAGACCACTATCCCGCCAGGCTTTCTAATCTGCATCGGGTGGATTTTCATCGAATGGTTAGTGGCGCGCATTTTCCTTATAGCAACAGCCCTTGCGAAAAGATTCTCTTTCTTCTGGCAGTAAAGAACTATCACTCCATCAGCTATAAACTCTTCAACCCCGTAAGTTGAGAGGCCTTCATCGCCTTCCTTTATCTCGTTAATTACAACAGCAGTGCTTTTCAGGCGCTTGAGCATGTTCTCCAAGTCAATCATAGCTCTCCTTACCTTGAAAGCGTCCTTGAAGTAAAGCCCTATCAAAGAGGAAGAGTCAATCACTATGCGCTTTGCCTTCATTTTTGTCGCAGCGTCCTCGATGTGAGTGACGAGCTTGTCAAAGTCATAAAGCTCTGGCTGCGTTATGAGAAGCTTTTTCTCGCTGATTAGCTGTTCTATAGGCCATTCAAAAAGCATCATTTCTTTTATATTCTCCTGCACGTCCTCCTCCAAACTCACGTAAACTCCAGGCTCGTTGCGCNNGGAATGCGCAAAAACTCGCTTGAAAAGCCTGATGGCTTTTTCTGCTGTTGCTGCATTAAAGAAACCGACATAATTACAGAATGCCTTAATTTAAATTTTTGCGAATTTCAGCAAAGTTTGGGTTTAAAACCAGCAAGGTTTAAATAGTCGCAATCTCTTCCATAAGTTATTCTTGCGATTTTGCAAAAAAAACAGAAGGAGGAATGATAATTGAACAGCAAGGGACAATCAGCACTTGAATACCTGATGACCTATGGTTGGGCATTGGTTGTAATCGTAATAGTGGTTGCAGCATTGTTTGCCTTTGGAGTCTTCAACCCGCCATCAAACTGTTCTCCGTTCAGCGGCAGGATATTGCTCAAGGACTACGCAATAACAGGCACTGGAATCACACTGTCAGTAGCGAACGGCGGCCCTGGAGCGATGAGCACAATTAGTGCAGGCGGAGACCTAGGGGCAGGAACAGTAGGCACAGACCCATTAGCTGTCGGAGCGCAAACAACAGTAACATACACTGGCTCTCCAGCAGCAGGCACAACGTACGACATGAATGTAACCTACACAACCAGCAGCATCGTCCATACTGAAACAAGCAAGTGCTTTGTTGGAAGCGTTTAATAAAGCTTTAGAGAAAAGGGTTTTTTGCGGAGCATTTTTTCCGCAAACGCTTTTTCCGAAAGGAAAAAGGGTTTTAATTCAAAAACCCTTTTTCACTCTATTTTATTTTCTTTTTTTAGATTCTCAAAGCTTTGCTTATTGCTAAATCAGCTGCTTGAACATTGTTGAAAGTATGAGGCGTATTGCAAAAAAGGCAGCAAAAGAAATTATGAAAAGCACCGGAAGGTACTTGAAGCCGTTCTTTTCATTGCCAGTGTTGATTACTCCCATTGTGAGAGAGGCAAAGATTACTGTAACAAGCAAGGCAAGCTCTGCAAAAACAAGCACGAAGTCCGGGGAGATGTTGCTTTGAGGCAGGCCTGCAAAAGGAGTTCTGGAACTTACTTGGGCAACAGGCACTTCAATGTTCTGCAAGCCGGAAATTTGCTTGCTCAAAATCTGCACTATGAAGGAAGAAATCCCGAACATCATTGGAGCGCCGATAGCTGCAGCGAAGAAAATCAGCATTATGTAAATGCTGATGTTTGCCCTGATTTCATCCTGTAAAGAGTTTTGCTCCCGCAAATCATCAGAAAGCTGGGTTAGGACATCAGCAATCTGGCCTCCGGAGCCAATGCCCTTGTTTACAAGCCAGATTGTCTTTTCCAAAGACTTTGACTGAATGCGGTTCGCGATTTCAGCCAAGGCGTCCTGTATCGGAGTTCCAGTAAGAATGCGCTTGCTTGCTTTTTTCAGCTCAAGCTCTAAAGGCCCGAATTCAGGCCTTGCGCTAACAATCAAGGCTCTTTCAGTAGTCAGGCCTGCCCTGATATTGCTTGCTATAAGCTGCAAGGCGTCTGGAAGAATTTTTTCAACAAACTTTCCCTTGCT
>DUFJ01000011.1 GCA_013331925.1 Candidatus Iainarchaeum sp. | reverse complement strand
TTTCGGGATAGACTTCAAGGCAGAGCAGCTTACAAAAACAGTTCCTTTAAGAGTCAGCATAATGAGCATTCGCTTTGCCCTGCAAGCCCCAGACACTTTGCACATTTTCACTGCATCAGGCCAGGAAAGCTCAACGCCATTATTTGCAAGGAATATTGGAAACAGCGCTATAGAAAATTTGACTTTTGAAACAGGCTCCGGGTATGGAGAGGGAATAGAGCTAAGGCTAGAACCTGAAAGAAGCTACGTTGTTTTGCCTCCAGGACAGAGCGTCTTTCCGCCATTGCTAGTTGTTGCAAAGGCTGATGTTGAAAAAAGCAAGGTCTTCAGGCAGATAATAGACATCAAGGGAAGCATTGATGGAAGAGAGTATAATTTGAAGACAGTGAATGTTTTCGTTCATGCAAGCTCTCCAAGCTGCTTGCGCGTTGCCCCGCTTGAAGCAGAGTTTGTGGAACAGACTGTCGGGGAAGGCGCGAAAACAACAGAGCTTACAATCTCAAACTACTGCCTTGAGGATGTTAGGATTACTGATTTAGAGCCTAAAACAATAGGCAGCAACTCCCTGGATTTTATTGCAGGCAGCACTGGCGGGACAATTCCGGTTAATGGAAGCATGAAATTCCAGTTGAGGATTGCAAAAAAAGACGAGATAGACACTAAAGTGCCTTTGATATTTTACGGAGCACTTATCCAAAGCGGAAAGCGCATACAGACAGACGCTGTAGGCTTGAGCGTGAAATTCGGAAAGGAAGCAGCAAGGGATGAAGGATTGACGAGCGCTGCTGCAGACCTGAAAAAATGCGAAAACCCTTCAGAAACAATCAACGTGAAATTCCCAAAGCTTGCTTCAGGAAACGACTGCAGCAACGGTTATTGCGATGCTGAACAGCTCGCGAACTTCCTTGCGGAAAAGATTGCAAGAAAGGTTTCGGAAACTGAAAGCGCAATCATCGCAAAAAACAAGAGCCCTGAAGGCTACTGCACCCTAAACCCCAGAGCCTGCTCTTTCTCGGATTTGGGAGTAAAGCCTGAAACCTTCACCATATACTTCCAGCACGACCAGCTCTCAACAGAGCTGTTGCGCTCTGTAATAGAGAACGACAAGTTTGCAGGCATCAAAGGCTATCAGGTGAATTTCTTTGACGCCTCGCCAACCAGCAATATCCTTGAAGTAGTGGCAGGAAAAGGATTCGCAAGGCAAATTCTAATGCCAAGGCTGCAAGGCTGCGGAAAATTCAAGGTAAGAATTGACGGAGCAGTTGATGTAATAGCTTCGGAAATACAGTCAGGGAGAGAAACCGTTGCGGTATTCCTGCTCGACAGGCAGGAAACAGCGGAATGCACTGCTGAAATCCAAAACTTCCAAAACTTCCTTCCAGCAGACATAACGCTTGACTATTCCTCAAGCCTTGGAACCTGGCTTGGAACAACAGACTCTGCCCAAGGATTAGAGGACAGCGANNCAGCGCAAAACAAATCGCGAAAGGACTTTTTGGAAAGGAAACCAGGTTTGTGAAAGGAAGCACTAGCAACAAAATACTGCTTGACAAGAAAAGCCTCACTCAAGGGCTTGTAGAAATTAGCATGGAGTTTTCAAACGCTCCGCAACAGCCTGTGACAATAAAAGCGTTCATGAACGCGGACGCTTTAGCTAACGAGCAGAAAAGAAAAGCAGTGCTGCAGGAAGCCGCAACAGCAATCAATAATTTGAAAAGCAATGCACCAGCTTCAGAAAGCTGCATTACAGCAGACAAGAAAACCTTGCGCATCAGCGCTGCAGGAGAGGTAATAGGCAGCATTGCATTGACCAACTGCATTCCGGAAATAGGAAACGCGGAAAAGCCAAAAGCAGGAGAGCAGGCTGGAGCAAGCGCTGCAAAAGCACCAGAGCCAAGCGCAGCAGCAAGTGAAAAGCAAGAGCCAGCAAGTGCAGGAAAGCAAACAATAGGAACTGTTGAGGAAAGCAAGCTTTCAATAATGCCTGGAACTCAAACATGCTGTGCTTTCAAGGTTTTGGGAAACATCCAAAACCAAAGCGTTGGATTAAAAATTGAGGAATTGCAAAGCCAGGAGCAGACATTCCCTGGACTGCAATGGGACAAGACATTCCTTAAGGAAAAAGCCAGCGGCAAAAGCTCGCAGAACGGAAAGCTTGATTCAACGCTTTCGCAAAAAGAAAAAACTGCAGGAAATTTCAGCAATGGATTCCAGCTCTGCACTACCGGAGACAGGCTTTTTGCTGAAGCCAACGCCAAGGAATTGACGATTACAGCATCATACAAGAGCAAGCTTAACGAGGAAGAGCATCCTGAAAGCAAGAAAACAAGCCTTGAAGCCTGCGCAATACACCCTTACGATTTAATGGATGACTTGACGAAAACCAGCTTTGAGAAAGAAAAGAAACAAAAAGAATTTTACGCTCTCGTAAGCTGGAAGGACGAGCCTTCAGAAATAAGGCTTGGGGATTTGGCAAACGCGATGGAAGCAAATGAAGAATTAAGAGACAAGCTTAACGGAAAGCACTTTGTAATTAACGGAATTAAAAGCGAAAAATCTGAATCACGCACTGCAGAGCTTGGAGTTGCAGAATTCAAGCCAATCATCGCATACCTTGGAGCTTGTGCAGGAGCGCACTTGGCTGGAGATTATCTCTTAGGCCTGATTCCTGGAATGCAGTGGAAGTTTGCAACAGCGTTAGGAAGTACAGCAATCGACTGCGGAATTCCCGCAGGAATTGGCGGAGTGATGGTTTACCAGAACACTTTACAATCAAGCCCTATCGCGCTTGCAAACTCCATTGAAAAAGCAGCTGAAGGAATTGGAGACTACGCTTTGGAAGTTGTTGGAATAACAGAGGACGAGCTTTTACAGGAGGCAAACGCTCCAGGCCAGACAGCATTAGGTTCTGGAATAGCGCTTACTTCAGTAAAAAACGTCCTGAAAACAGGCTCTGGATTCTTGAAATCCTTGACAGACAAGCTAAAGAATTACATTACAAGCGCGCAGACTGGCGGAAGCTATGCTGGAAGCCTGGCAAACACTGGAGATGCTGAAAGATTGATTGCAGAATTTGGAGCAGACGCAGGAAATGTAAAAGCAAAAACAAGTGCGTTAGGTTCTATTGACGCGCTACAAGATAATTTACGGGCTGAAATTCAAGGTTTGGGCGAAGGCGCAAAAAATTTGAAATCTTCAAACCTGAAGCTTGAAAGCTACCGTGCAATGGCTGCAGATGATGCGTTGATTAAAGAATTGGACAATGTAAAAGACGCCATCAGTAAAGGCAAAGCAGATGACGCTGCACAAATGCTCGCCAATTCAAAAAGCAAGCTAAAATTAAGCTTGCCAATTGATGGAGTCCCAGCAAGCAAATTAAAATTCAAGGATGCTGAAAGGATTGCGAAAGGGGCTGTCTCTAGAGCTGGCGTTGCCACAATAGAACGCGCTTCACTGGCAGAAAGGCTTGGGCTAAAAACCATCGGGAAAGGGCTTGGGGGAATTTTCAGGCTCACATCAAGCATTGGCGTCGGAGTTGCTTCAAACTATGTTGGATACCTGGCTTATAAAAAGGCAGTGCAATTCCAGAAGCCATTACAAAACCAGATGGATATTGACTGCGGAGAGGAAGGCGGAGATTGCACTCTGTTGAAGAATTCGCTGTACAAGATTGCAGTGCAAGACAAGGGCAACAAGCAGTTAGGCTTGAGCATTGACCGCGTTGACTCGATAAGGGACTCAAAGACTGAGGTCTTGAAAAGATGCGATGGAAGCTTTGCTGGAAAAGGATTGGAAGAAGTTAGGGAATTCCAGAATGCCCAGGAACAGGCAAAGGCTGAAAAGCCAGCAAATGCTCAGGAAACTCCTGCTTAGCATTAAATACTAGTTTTCCCATTTTTTTAGATTGGAATCACTGATGAACAGCAGGGCATTCACTCTATTCACCGCATTGGTCAGCTTTGTGCTGATAGCGCTGGCTTTCGTGCTGGTGCAAAGCATGATAGAGGCAGAGAGAGCCTCAAGCCAGACCATTGATACGATTAGCGAGCAGACTGAAATGCAGAACGTTGCTGACCTGGCAAGGGCTGATGCCTTGCAGGTTTTCAATATTGGAGTGAGATACCAGCTTGAGTGGTGGATTACTGACCCTCAAAACGAGTTTTACGCTCTGGATTTGGAGTCAGCGAGCGACTGGCAGAAAATGGTTTCNNGAAAGCCAGCCTCGGAACAGCTTGCTTATAGGATGGCAAACCATCTAATAAGCAACTTGCAGACTAGCGGAGGCCTGCAGGCTTACAACTTTAAAGGCTATGATGTCTGGCTTCAAGTCAGCGAAAACCCTTCAAGCCCTTATGATGCAACGCAATTCACCAATGTTTTGAAGGAGATAATAAACCAGAGCGTTGAAAGCCATGCGCTGCTGGAGCCCATAGACTGCACTGAAGGCTCTTGCGAGTTGGGGACTTTTTACATAAACCTGGATTTGACAGGATTGAGCTTTGCTGAATACCAGAAGCTTCCGCAGATTGCAGTGAAAAGCCAGGCGAGCGGAAGGGTGATAAAACAGCCAATACTGCCTAAAGGAAACATTCGCGTTTTCGTGCCTTTAAGGATTTTCAAGGCAATGTGGAAGGCAAGAAAGATTGCCTTGGGAAACTTTGGGGGATTTGGGGACAGCATTAAAGGCTTGGGGCTTGGAATGTGCGATTCAGACTGTTCAGTAAGGACAAGCCCTAAGGGAGCAAGCAAAAAAATCAATCCCACAACTTTTCCGACTGACGGAAAGCTCTGCCCTAACACTCCGTCAGCTGTTGGAACCAGCGGAAAGTCTTTAAGTCAGGTAGATTGCGAACCGGAAAGCGACTGCCCGAAGCTGGGCTTTTATCTTGCGGACAATTCAAACGATATGGGGAACGTGCTTAGAGAGTTTATCTCAAGCCTGGGAATCACGGCATTTTCAAACATTGACCCAGACCCTGGAGATGGATTGCTATTGTGGAATGGAAGCTCTGCGCCTGCAGGAAGTGTGGTTAGAGGCGAGGTTAAAGGAATGGAGTCTAAAAAAATCCTCCTGTACTATAATGATACCCAGGCAGGCATCGCAAGCGAGGGAAAAGCGTATTGTGCAAGGCCAACTGGCTTCACGCTTGTTTTGGAATTCACGGAAACAAGAAGCGATTTTAAAGTGAACGAGGCAAGGGAAAGGAATGTTTACAAGATTAAAATAGTGGACAATTTCCAAACCCAGGCTTCAAGCCTTCAAACCTGCAAGTCTGTGATAAAACAGTCAGCGATTGTTTTAGGGGGCGGAATTGCCTCAAGCAGCTATTCTTGCGAGGAATAAAAGCGCTTTCAGGAAAAAGCAAGGCTAAAGCTTTTTAAACAAAAAAGCCCTCTTTATTGCTTGAAAAAAGCGCAAGGCTTTTTAAATGCGGAAATTGTTTTTTATACAGGTTGTGATAGAAAAATTAATTGTTAATCAAGTGTAATTAAGAAGTGATTTTCTTGGGGTTGAAAGAGCTTTACCACGGTTTGGAGGACAGGTATTACGCAATGCTTGACTGGCTTGACAAGCACGGCCTGCCAGTATATAAGGTAGTGGATGCCATTGAAGCAAACAACATCCCAAGCTTTCCGCTATTCGTTCTCCTGTGCATTATTATTATAGGATTGCTCTGGGTTTTCGCAATCTCCCCTTTAGTGTTCCAGCAGGCAAGCCTTACTGTAAGCTTGAGCGCTGACGGAGAAAGCATTGCTGGAGAAAAAGTAATACTCAAGATTGAAGGAATTGAGGAAGAAATCACAAAAACAAGCTCTTCAAGCGGAGAGGCCAAGTTTTCCGTGCCTCTCGGGAAAAGCGTTACTATAAGGCTTGGGGACAGTGAGGATTACACAGCAAGGCCAAAGACTTTGGATATTGACAGCTTTGACAAAAAAGTCACACTCACGCTCACGCCTGTTGAAAAAACAGTTTCAAGAATAATAAAGCTTTTTGACTCGGAAGGAAAGCTGTTTGACAACTCAAGGACTGTAAGCATCAGCTTTTCCTGCACAGCAAACGATTCTTTCACTGCCTCAAGGACCTCGGCAGGCGGCCAGATACTTTTGGAAGGAATTCCGACAGACTGCGGATTCCTGAACTTGCAATTCCCCCAAGGAGTGACAGCACAGCAGGTTTCACTAAACCCAGAGCTTGAAAGCCTTTCAATAAATTTACTGCAGGCAGAAGCAAGAGTAGGAAAGGCATTAGTGAGCGTGAAGGATTCTGAAGCAAAAAGCCTTGCAGGCATTAAAGTGCAATTGCTTGCTGTCTCAGGCTCTGACTCTTTCCAAAGCGCTGTCCTATTCACTAACGCAACAGGAAACGCGTTGTTTGAGAATATTCCGATAGGAAGCTATAAGGCACAGGCTGTTGACGATTCCGGAGAATACACAGCCTTAGCGACAGAGCCTAAAGAAATTCGCGAGAACGAAACAGCAAGCTTTACGGTTGTAATGCAAAAGTCAAGCATTGGCTCGATAAAGTTTTCAATAACAGACAAGGAGACCGGAGCAGCAGTGCAGAACGCGAAAATAGACCTGTTCAAGGGAAGCGTTGCTTACGGAACGAGCAAGCTTTCTGACGCTCAAGGAAAGGCGGAGTTCAAGGTCGGAGAGAATGTAGAATATGCTGCAAGCATCGACCATCCGGACTATCTGAAAATCAGCGGAATTCCTGCAAGAATAAGCTCTGGAGAAATCCAGGTAGAGCTGGTTCCTGCAACTCCTGAAAATTCTAAAGTGCTTACTGTAAGAGTTGTTGACGAAAGAGGATTGGCTGTGGAGTTTGCAAAAGTCAAGCTAGTGAAAGCAAGCGATTCCTCAACAGTTGAAGAGCAGGCAACAGGCTCTAACGGAATCGCACAATTCCTAAGGCTTGAGGAAGGAAATTATATCGTAAGGGCATTAAAGCCAGGCTTTGGGGAAAGAGTGCAAAGCGTCCAGGTAGTTGCAAGGCAGGAAAACATAATAGACATTACCCTAGTGATTGGCTCCGGAATAATAAGCCTGAGCGTTATTGATCCAGACTCAAACCCGGTTCCAAACGCAAGCGTTGAAGTTTTTGACTCTTTAAGCGGTGAAAAAATTTCCGCAGAATCCTTGACAGACTCTCAAGGAAAGAAAAACATTCAGGCAAGGGCCGACAAGACAGTATTCTTGAAGATTACAGCTGAAAGCTTTT
>DUFJ01000064.1 GCA_013331925.1 Candidatus Iainarchaeum sp. | reverse complement strand
TGATGAAGTTTGAGCAGGTGCAGGTCCAGCTTGTAGAACTGCCAGCAATAATTCAAGGCAGCAGTGAAGGAAAAGCCAACGGAACGCAAGTGATATCATTGGTCAGGAATGCTGACGCTGTCTGCCTAGTTTTGAACTCCAATAACGCTGTGAAAGAGTATGAAATAATAGTTTCTGAACTGAAAAAAGCAAACATCCTGTTGAATCAGAAAAGGCCGAAAATAATAGTGCAGCATTCCAAATTTCCCGGAATTTCAATCACAGGCAGGCAGTTTTTGAAATGCTCTCTTGAAGATTTTGAAGGCTTTTTGAAAACTCTCGGCTTCCAGCACGCTAACGTAATCCTTGAAGAGCCGACAAGGCTTGAAACTCTCTCCAAAGCGCTTGACGAAAAGCTTGCCTACAAGAAAGCACTGCTAGTGTGCATGCGTAATGATTATTCGCAAGTGCACGAGTTAGAGGCAAAAAGCTTGCAAAAGGCAATAGTGATTGATGGCCTGGAGAACTCTGGAAAGGTTGAAGAATTGAAAGAGAGATTGTTCCAGGCTCTTGGGAAAATAAGGGTTTTTACAAAAAGGCCTGGCAGGCAGGCTGACTTTCAAGAGCCATTGGTTTTAGGGCAGGGAAGCAATATAGAGGATGCCGCAAGGCATTTGCACAAGGACTTTGCTTCAGGATTGAAGTTTGCTAAAGTCTGGGGCTCGAGCAGGTTTCCAGGCCAGAGAGTGCAGAAAGATTACGAGCTTAAAGACAAGGACGTTGTGGAGTTCAGCGCTTGATTTTGAATTCTTCCTGCAGGCCTTGAAAGCCTTCTCCTCTAGGCTTGTTCAGCAACGGAAGAACCTTGCGGATTATTACCAAAAGCACTAAAATTACAGCAAGCAGTATTGCGGCCTGCACAAAAACTCCGGTATCATAAGGCTGTTCTTGCTCTTGAAAGCCTGCCTTCACTATTAAAATAGCGCTTGACTTTGCTTTTTTAGCCTGCTCTATTGCAAGGCTGTAGTTCCCCNNGGCTTTCCCAAAGGCTTTTCTTGCTTGCTGAAAGAATGTCTTCAGCAGCAGCTTCTAAAGTAGAATAAGCTTTTGTTTTTTCAAGCAACGCCTTGTCTTCAGAGTACAATTCAACGAAAGCCTGGGATTTTTCAAGCCTTGCCTGGAATGCTTCGGCAAAGCCTGTAGAGGAAGAAACAGCATTGTTGTAGGCTTTCTGCACTGCCTGAATGCTTGCATTTGCTGACTGTTTTTTTGCAAAAATTGTTGAAGCGCTCAAAACGCTTGGGGCTTCAGCCAGCTTGCTTAATGCGGTCTTTTTTTGAATGTCTAAGTTTGAGTCTGCAATCTCTTTTTTCAAATCGCTTACCAGTCCAGAATACTCTATTGTTTTCTGCTCCAAGGAATCAATGTCTTGCCCTACTGCCTGCGCATTGCTTAAGAGAGAGCTTGCTTTTTGAGAGCTTGGGTTTTGAAAGAAATCAGCCTCGCTGGAAATTTCAAGGCTTGTCTTTTGCACAATGCTGTCAGATAGGGAAATGATTGAATCCAAGGCAGCAACCATTGCTTCGGCCTTGCCTGAAATTTTGCTTTCTGATTCTGAACTTATTATCGCAAGGTCTGATTCTGTCTCTGACTGCAATAGCCTTGAGAGAGTAGTGAAAAACCCGTTGTTTTCCTGCGTGAAAAACCACTGGCCTTGCTGTTTCAAGGCATTAGAGCTTGCGAGAAAACCTTGCATGAAATAGGCGGTCTTGAACAGTTGCTCATTCACTGCTCCGCTTTCGGAAAATTCAGGGCTTTCAGAAGTGCTTGAAGCATTCAAGGCAGCAAAGCCGATAGTGGAATTGTTCGAGATAATGCTCACAACCCAATATTGAACGCTTGAGTGCGTTATTTTTACTGCAGGGGTTATTATTGCGGACTCTCCAGAGTTCAGGAAGCCTTGCTGCGAGACAACGTTGACAGCGTCTTGGGAGCTTAAGGCAGCAGCAGCTAAAGGAATTGCCAACAGAAGCAACAGCCAAACAGTTAGTGAAAAGCGCATTTTCAAGCTTTATTAGGAAAAACTGATTATTAAAAGCCTATGCTGCAAGCCAATGCTTTGGTTTTTAAACNNAATTTTCACTTTTAGAATTCTGATTATGAAGAGGAAAGCGCCTAAAGACCATATTGAAAAGCCAGAGGACAAGGTCTGGAAGCAATGGTTTGAGAAGCTGACGACAAAAGACCACGACAGCTATATGGCAAAGCTTGGCTTGACGCAAGAGGACAAGGAAGAGCTTCCGGAGATTGAAGAACAGCTGCATTCTGTAGGAAGCGGAGAGATTGCGGAGGCAGCTGGCGAAAAAAGCCTGCAAAAAAAGGCAGGAAAAAGAAGGTAATTTTAAAAAAAAGGAAGGTGAAAGAATAGCTGAGATAAAAATTTTGAAATTAAAGGACGGGGAAGACGTTCTGGAATCATTGGGAGAGTTTGCCTTGAAAAATAGCATTAATCATGCTCTCATTAAAGAGGCTTCAGGAAAGGTCAGGGATTTTGAGATCAGCGGGTTTGCAGGAAAAGGCAGCATTGAAAACACTGCTGACAAGAGCCCGAGAGAGGTTCTGGCAGTAAGCGGCCAGATAACTGTCTCTAAAGGAATTCCAAACATTCATTTGAAGGTTTCGGTCTCAAGGCCTGGGTTGAGCGCTGTTTCAGGATTGCTCTTGAGGGGAAAGGCAGCAGACAGCCTGGAGATAGCGTTGCAAAAGAGCGAAACAGGAAAGATAATTTACGCCTAGCGGCCTCCAAAATAAACGCTCTTGATTTTCCTGTTTTTCAAGATTTCCCTGCCGCCTTGCAAGGCTATTTTCCCATCCTCCAGCACAAAAGTCTTGCTTGCAATCTTGACAGCCTGCTTTGCATTTTGCTCCACGATAATTATTGCAATGCCTTCCTTGTTTAATTGAATGATTTTTTCAAAAATCTCCTTCATTGCTTTTGGAGAAAGGCCTAAAGAAGGCTCNNGCAAAATCATTTTCTCTCTCCTTCAAGAAGGGGAATTTTTGGAAAACTTCCTTGAGCGCTGCGTTAACAACTTCTTTTTCCCTGATTGTAAAAGCCCCAAGTTCAAGGTTTTCCCTTACCGTAAGGTTTGAAAAAACCAGCCTTCCTTGCGGAACATAACTGATGCCTTCCAAAATCAGCTCGTGCGTTGGAAAGCGCGTTATGTCCTTGCCCTTGAAGCTTATTTTCCCGGAGTAAATTTCGCACTGGTTGAAAATGCTTTTCAATAAAGTGCTTTTGCCAGCTCCGTTAGGACCTATGATTGCGGTAATCTCTCCGGCCCCAACCTGCAAGCTGATGCCTTGCAATACCTGCATTCCATTATAGCCAGCGTGCAGATTCTGGATTGAAAGCATAAGTCAATCAAACAAAGAAAAGCCAGAATTTAAAACTTTTTGCAAAAAAGCAAGAAATAACCAAACATATAGAAAAACATGTGTTTGGGAGTTTCATAAAAAGAGGCTCTTTTTTACTGGCTCTCCAAAACAACAAACTTTCCATTCTTGACGGTTTTCAAAAGTATTTGCTCAAACTTTGCAACCCCTCTCTCGTCAAGGCTGAATTGGCCATTGGCTCCAGCATAGCCTTTTAATCCTGAAATTTCCTGCAAAACACAGCCGCTATCGCTCTTGCATTCCTTGATTGTTGCAGCCAGTATTTTGAAACTATCGTAAGCATTAGCGCTGTAAACATCGGCTTCTCCCCCAAAACTTTGCAGGTATTTTTCAGCGTAGGAAAGCATTTGTTCAGTTTGGTTTTTGTCTTGCGCTCTAGGGTATACAACTCCTTCAGCTAGGCTTGCGGCTTCTTGCAAAACCTGCGCTGACTCAAAAGCATTAACTCCATACTTGTGCAGTTCTGAAAACCCAATTTCTTCAAGTTCTT
>DUFJ01000101.1 GCA_013331925.1 Candidatus Iainarchaeum sp. | reverse complement strand
CAGGAATAACTGGAAAGGTTAATGGATTTCCTGGCCGGATTTGCATTTCTTCGGAAGCTTATTTTGTTAGAGCGTTGAAAAAAAGAAGGCTTGTCAGAACCAAAGCAAGAATAGATGGCGAGCTTGAAACAGTTTACATTAAAGGGTTAGACAAGCATTTTGAAGGGTATAAGGGCAAAAGGGAAAAAGACGATTTTGGAATGATGGTTGCATTCTGCCCTAAAAAAGAAATGCTTTACCAATGCACTTTCTCGCATCGTGAATCAAAAACAGGAAAACCGGTTTATAATCTTGCGGAGTCAAGGCCTTTGATTAAGATTCCTTGGAAGCCAAACATTGCCGAAAGGATAAGGCAGAAAGAGCAAAACTATTTGCAAAGGCTTCGAGCCAGGAAAGCTACAGGAAGCATTAGAGCCTGACGCAATAAGTGTAGCGCAGTTTTTCATGCCCGCTTTTATCAACTCCTGCAAGAGTGCTTGAAACCTTCACTTTTTCAATGCTTTTTGACGCAAGGAATTGTGCAAGCCTCTTTGCAGCCCTGTTGCTTCCGACTGTCAAGTCCATTCCGTTCTTCAAGCCTTGAACCTTAGCTATTGAGGCAAGAGAATCCTGCCTTTGCAAAGGCCGAAGGAAAGCGTCAGCGCTCTCAAGCAAGGATTCAAAAATTTCCTGCGAGGGCTTTTTTTCAAAACGCACCTGGACTGTTGCTTCGAAATAATTGCTCTTTAATTTCATGCACGAATCGCAAAGCACTGTTTTTGCAGAAAGCAATGATTCAAGCCTTTGGGAAAGCTCAACGCCTTGCACCTTTCCCTCAAGCGAAACAACTGCCTTAAAGCCTTCGGGCTTTTCAAAAAATTCAACGCTCGGCTTGAAGGAATCGAACATTTTATTGCGAAGGCCTTGCAAAGCCAAGGCTTTAAGCGCTTCCTGGCTTTCCTCAAGCCATTTTCCCTTGAACTTTACTTTCCCGCAAGCCTTGCATTTTTCAAATTCAATTCTTGCAGGCAGTTCTGCGGGCTTCTTCTTTTCAAGAAAGCAGTCCTTGCACAAGCCAGCAACAAGGCTTTCAACATCCTTGCCGCATTTTGGGCAGAATTTTTCCAAAAGTCTTCACTTCCCTTTAACAACTTCCAGATAGAATACTGGGTTTAAAACTATTTGATAAGTGGCAAGAATTGCTGTCAAAAGCCTGAAGGCAACGAACAATAGCAAGAACTCTATCCTTTGCGCCAAAAAAGCGAACAAAATTCCAAATGCTGAAATGAAAAGGGAGAATAAGGAAAGCTGGAACACTTCAGAAAACTTTCTTTTTGAAATAAACGCGGAGCTTTTTAATACCCCGAAAAAATTCCTCCTCTCAAAAATAGAGACAGGATAGAGGGAGTAGAATGCAATCGTTACAAGCAGGTTTAAGGCCAGGACAATGAATGCTGTAAGAAAGAAAAGATTGAAATTGTTTTCCAAAAGCGCAAGCGAGGCGAGAAAAACGAAGGGAAGCGAGAGCAGGAGAAAAACAAGCAGGGAAAGGATTGCTGCAGGCACTATTACGAAAAATTTTGACAAGGCAGTTTTGAAAGCATTGAGGATTGAGGGAGAGCGTTTTTTGAAAAAATCCTCAAGCATTGCGGAATAAGAGGCATTGAACAAAACATCCAGAATCATTACAAGAAAGAGAAAAGCCAAAAGCAGAACAGACTGGAGCAATATCGCGTTTAGCAGCGAAGGGCTGATGCTGCTTGAGTAAGGGTTTAGCGCTGGCAGCAATTCCTTGAACAAGGCTGCGGTGAAAAGCATTCCCAGGCCGTAAAGGAAAGCTATCAAAAGCTTTGGGAGGAAGAGCTTTGGCTCTTTTTTCAAAAGCCTGAAAGAATCAACCAAAACCTTGGCAACAACGTTCATAACACAAGCTCTTCCCCGGTCCTTGGGGCAAAAACCTCAAAGCCTTTAGAATGAAGCTCTTTCTGAAAAGCTTGCACTACTTGGGCGTCTCCATGCACCAGCACTATCTTTTCCGGAGAGAGCTTTTCAACAGTGTGCAATAGGCAGTCATGGTCTGAGTGCGCGGAAAAATCGTATTTTTCAACCTTCATTCTCACTTGCAAAAGCTCTCCGTCAACCTCAATCCTTCCAGTGTCAAGCAAGGTCCTTCCAGGAGTTCCTTCAACCTGAAAGCCTGTCAAGAAAAGCCTTGACCGTTCATCATTGTAAAGTTNNCACAGGGCCTCCTTGAAGCATTCCTGAAGTTGTTACAATAACGCTTGGCTCTTTCAAGGCCTTGGAGCGCATTGCCTCATTTTTCACCCACCTTGCCTTCAGCAATGCCTTTTTCAAAAATTTGGGATTTTTCAACAGGCTTGGATAGTCAAGCATTATCCTCGCTGCTTTTTGGCCCATTCCGTCCAAATATACTGGAACGTTAAGCTTTCTCTCCTCCAAAACATCAATCAATTCCTGCGATCTTCCAACAGCAAACGCTGACACTAAAGCATGGCCTCCATTATCCAAGGTTTCAATAACAGATTCCGCAAAAGCCTTTTCTGTCTGCAAGCGCGGTGGATGGTTCCGATCTCCATACGTGCTTTCCATTATCAAATAGTCAATCTTTCCGCACTTCAAGTCTGCCTTATGGTACAAGCGTGTTTCTGCAGCGTTAAAGTCTCCGGTGTAAAGCAGTGTTTTTCCTGAAGGAAGGTAGAGTTTTGTCAAGGCGCTTCCTGAAATATGGCCTGCGTCATAAAATTCCAAGGCAGTGTTTTGAGCCACTTGAACATGATTCTTATAGCCAATCTGGAAGGTAAAGCGTTCAAGCTTGCTCACATCCTCCTTTGAATACCCGGAGTCAAAGCCTTCCAAGCCTGCAATTTTCAAGCTGTCAAACCACAAGAGCTTTGAAATTTCCAAGGTTGCAGGAGTCATGAAAGCCATTGAGTGATTGTTTGAAAAAAGGCTTGGGAGATTGCCTGAATGGTCTAAATGCGCGTGGCTTATTATTACAGCGTCAAGGTTTGAGGCAGGCTTTAAGGGAAACTCTGTTTTTTCAGTGCCTAGCTTTATGCCGTCATCCAATAACAGCTTGTCTCCTGAATCAAGCAAAAAACTGCTTCTTCCAACCTCCAAGCCGGCACCCAGGCACTGGAATTTCAAACCTTGCTTCAAGCAAAAAACACTCCAAAAAAAAGCATTATTGAAAAGAATAGGTTGGAAAAACTTATTAAATCAAGCTTAAGGAAGCAGTTCTCAAACCCGCACTAAAGGAAGGCTTTCCTGAACCAAAAAGCCTTTATAAACTCGCGCCAGAATTATTGTGAAGACTAATCAGGGAATGCAAAACAAGGCTGGAAAAGAAAACTCCTTCTATCTCCAAAAAAGCAAGCGCCTTTACCGGCGCTTGCTCCCTCACAAATCAAAAAAAGCCAACTCTGCAAGAAAGCCGCGGGCTCGAGTTTTTAAAGCAAAAGCTTCTAATCTTATAAAAAAGCCTTGAAAAGGAGGGCTGTTTTTGGAAAAGAAAGTCTGCTTAAACAAGGGAATTTGCATCAGCGAAAAAAGCCTTATCGCAATAGTGTTTGCGGCCATCGTAATAATCGCGGTCGGCGCAAGCTATGCTGTAACAACTGAAAAAAACTCTCCAGGCTATGATACAGGGCCTTTAAAGCAGTTTTTGCAATCGTTTGACAAGTTCACAATTGCAATAGTATTGATTATCGGAGCGTTCATTCTCTGGATTTCAGCAAGAGCTTACCAGAAAACCCAAAGCCAGAAGTTCATGCTCATAATGTTCGCTTTTGCTCTGTTAGTTCTAGAATGGGTTTTGAAGCTGATAGACCGTTATTACATTCCAGGACAGTTGCTTGTGGACCCAGTGGAAAACCTGATTGAGCTTGTTGTTGTAGCGTTCCTGGCTTTGGGAATTTTCTTCAGAAAGTGAGGTGTTTTAGAATTCCTTTAGAGCATGCTGCCTTGGAATTGGACACGAGAAATCGCTTGTACAATGAAATACGCAAGAGCCCTGGCCTGCACTTCAGAGAACTGCAGAGAAGGATAAGCATGGCTACAGGCGCCTTGCAATACCACCTGGATTATTTGGAAAAACGCTCTCTCATTAAAAGCGAAAGGGTTGAAAACACAAAACGCTTTTTCGCAATGCAAACCAAAAGGCTTGATGGCGAGGAGCAGATAATGCCTTTCCTAAGGCAGGAGAAGACAAGGCATTTGCTTATTGCAATGCTTTCAGGAAGAAAGAACACTATCCAAAGCTTAGCGCGCAAAACCCAAACTCCTTACAGCACTACCTCAAGATTGCTTGACAAGATAGTGGATGCAGGCATGGCGCAAAAAGCAAGGAAGAGAAAGCAAATCCACTACACTCTTGAAAGGCCTGAAAGCATTGGCCAAATGCTCCTTGCCTACAGGAAAAGCTTCCTTGACGAGTTAGTGGACAATTTTGTTGAAACCTGGCAAGAGTTAAAAACATGAAGCTGCAATGATTAAGTGAAAGACTATGATTTTGGATTTGGAGCAAAGCCTTAGAGTCTGCAAAAAGCACAAGCTTCCAACAGCAGAGTTTGCAACTGCAAGAACGCAAAAGCAGGCAGTTGAAGCAGGCAAAAAACTCGGTTATCCTTTGGTAATGAAAGTCATAAGCCCTCAAATAGTCCACAAGACAGAGGCAGGCTGCGTTAAGGTTGGGGTTTCCGGAGAGAAGGAAGTTGCTAAAGCATTCCAGGAAATTACAGAAAATGCTAAAAAGTTTGACAAGAAGGCAAAAGTGCAGGGAGTCTTGCTGCAAAAAACAGCAAAAGGAACAGAACTGATTAT
>DUFJ01000006.1 GCA_013331925.1 Candidatus Iainarchaeum sp. | reverse complement strand
GCGCTCAAGCCAGTGTTGGAAAAATTAGTGAAGGAAACAATTGTTACTGCAGAAACACCAACTATTAGCAAAAGCAAAAAAAGCTTGGATACTATGGCTTCTTGCACACTCTCCATCTCCCCCTTCACTGCAATCAACTTTATTACAAACAGTATTAATCCCTTTCAGCTGTTTATAAACTGGTTTAAAAAGGCAGGCCTAGCAAGCCTTCACAAAAAATCACTCCAGTCAGGTTATTTTGCAGGCGCAATATAAAAAGCAAGCTTTGGCTTTTTTGCAAAGGTTTTTTTACGCTTGCATGCCCTAATTTCAAAATGCCTAAAAAGCGCGTGAAGCTCGGAAAGTACAAGACAGTATTCAAGGGAATTTTTTTCAGCATAAAGCATGCAAAGGCTGAATGGCCCAGCGGAAAGAAGGGAGTTTTTGAGATTGTTGAAAGGCCCCCAAGCGTTATCGTGCTTGCAATTGACTCCAAGAAAAGGCTCTTGCTTACCAGAGAGTTCAGGAGAAAGCACGGAAAGATAATGTGGTTTTTGCCTGCAGGGAGAATGGACAAGAAGGGAGAAAGCGCAAAACAGGCAGCGCAGAGGGAATTGCAGGAAGAGACTGGATTCAAGGCAAAAAAGCTGAGGTTTTTCCACAAGTCAGTGGTTGGAAATTCCATAAAATGGGAAATCTTCTCCTTTATAGCAACAGGCTTGGAGAAAGTGCCTTTAAAGGGAGACGAGGACGAAGAAATCAAGGTAGTGCCAACTCCAATAAGCAAGGCTTTCAAAATGGTTTTGGAAGGAAAGATAGAGGATGAAAAAATCGCTTTTCTGATAATCAAGCTTTACACTAATAGGAAAAAATTAGGGCTTTGAAAAACGCTTTTTACACAATGTTGACTTGCATTCTTTTTGAAACATCAAAGCCTAAGGGAATGTCAAGCTTTGCAAGCAAATACCACATGATTGGCTTTGCGCCCAAGCCAAACAAGGAAGCAGCGCTTGCAATGCCTCCGACAATGCCTTCAGGGGCTTTTTGCCCTGACATTTGCGGAGCCTTAATGTCAAAAGAGTACTCAAACTTTTGCGTTCCGTACTCTTTCTCGCTGTCCAAAGGCAAGCCAAAGCTGAAAACAACCTGATTGGTTGTTTGAGGGCCTTTGCTGGTTAGAGTTGTTGTCTTCTGCTCTCCAATCAAAGAAACGAAAACGCCTCTTGCTTTCATTGGCTTTTTCAACTCCAAAAAAACATTTCCTTTAATGCTCTCGCCTTGAGAGAAGGAAAGCTTTTCCAGCTTTATGTCAATGCTGCCTTTTGAAAAAAAACCCAAACCCAATCAAAACCACGTAAAAAAATACTGCAAAGGAAGTATAAAAGGCTTCCCAACACAATTGTTTGGGTTTTTTGCAAGGCAATCAGACGAGTGTTTTAAACCTTTTGCTTTTTTAATCTTGAAGGTGAAACTTTTTGGGAACCAGAGCAAAGGACAGTTCGCGCTTCAAAAAAACCAGGTCCAGGGAAAGATGGAAATGGAAGAAGAAGAAAATGCGCGAAAAAAAGAGGAAGAAAAAATACCTGAAGAAGAGAGCAACTACTTAAAATTGCCTCGCGTTTTTTCAAAACAGCCTTTGCATTGGCAAAGGCTGGCTTTTTATTCATTAAGGCATTATTTCTAAACAGTGGTTTTTTGAAAAAAGCAGTTAAAAGGCTGGCTTTAGGAAAGGACAAGAAAGTAGTGAAAAAGCCAAAAGGCCCGAAACCGGATTTAAGCATTATAGTAATTGCCTTGAACGAGGAAAAAATCATTGCAAACTGCCTCAAAAGCCTGAGAGAACAAGACTTCAAGGGAAGGATTGAAATAATACTTGCAGACGGCTGCTCGGAAGACAATACTGTAAGGATTGCAAAGCCCTTGGTTGATGGATTGATTTTAGAAAAGAACAGGAACTGCGCTTTTGAAAGAAACGCTGGCTCGCTTTTGGCAAGGGCTGGCATTATAGCATTTTGCGATTCTGACAGTTTTGTGCCAAAAAACTGGGCCTCGCAGCTAATGCAAAGCTTTGAAAAAGACAAGGAAATAATTGGAGTGTTTGGAACTTCAGGATTTTACGACACTGGAAAGTTTGAGAAAGCCTTGAGCCTTTTTGCAATGGGCCTTTACAGCAGGCTTGCTTTTTGGTTCGGGGCTTTTACTCCAGCAAACAGCAACTACGCTTTTCAAAGAAAGTTTTGGGAAAAGGCTGATGGAATGGACACTAACTTAAAGACTTGCGAAGACCACGAGTTTTTCTCCAGAATTTCAAAGCTTGGAAAAATAGCGTTCAATCCGAAAATGATTGTCTATACGAGCGCTAGAAGAGTGAAAAAAATGGGGTATGTAAGATTCCTGAAATTCCAGCTTTCAAACATGCGCCAGTTTTACAAGACTGGAAAAGCCTCGCAAAGCTATGAAGATATTAGGTGAAAAAATTGAGGATTGCAATCTTTACAGACAGCTTCCTGCCGCAAGTGAATGGAGTAGTGGTTGGAACAACAAACCTTGTGGAAAGCCTGCCAAGGCACAAGTTCTTGATAATAGCCCCAGAGCCTTCAAAAAAGGTTTCCTGGAAGCCAAAAAATGCAAGCATCAAATTTGTAAGCCCTGCGTTTGACATGCCAACATACCCTGAATACAGGGTTTGCTTTCTCATGCCTTCCAAAGTTTTGGAAAGCATTAAAAAATTCAAGCCTGAAATAGCGCTTGTGCAGACTCCGTTCTTTGTTGGAAAGCAAGGAGTAAAGTTTGCAAAAAATGCGGGCATTCCTGTAATTGGAGCTTACTATACCTTGCTTCCTGACTTTCTAATGTACCTGCCCTTGCCTTTCATAAAGCATTCAAACTTTGCAAAGCAAAAGGCCTGGGATTTNNAAAGCAAAAAAAAGCAAGGATTTCAAGATTGCTTATGCAGGAAGGCTGAGCTTTGAAAAAAGCGTTGATGTTGTACTGAAGGCTTTTGCAATCCTGGAAAAAAAATTTCCCGAGACAAGAATGCTCTTGATTGGAGACGGCCCTGCAAGGAAAAGCCTTGAAGAGCTTGCAAAGAGCTTGAGGATTGAAAGAAAGGTGGAGTTTGCTGGAATGCAAAGCCAGGAGAAAGTTGCAGAATTGCTCTCGGAATGCAATCTTGCTGTTACTGCTTCTGCGGTTGAAACCCAAGGGATTGCAAACATTGAGGCAATGGCTTTAGGCTTGCCTGTAATAGCTGCTGAGGCAATGGCAAGCAAGGAGATTGTAAAGAACGGCTTTAATGGATTCCTGTTCAAGCCTTTCTCTCCGGAAGAGGCAGCGGAAAAGGCAGAGAAAGTTTTGAAGGATGGAAAGCTTGCTTCAAGGCTTTCAAAAAATGCGAAAGAGTTTGCGAAAAAGTTTTCTTGGGAAAAGATTGCAAAAGAGTACGAAAAGGCTTTTGCTGAAGAGATTAGAAGGTTTGAAGGAAAAAATTAGGCTTTTTGGATTAGGAAGCCGATTTCTGACATTAAAGGGCTTTCCAATTCCTTGAGGATTTTCCAATTTAGTTTTTTGCAGTAAGAGTAGAATTCTTTTTTTGAGAGCGGCTCTTCGTCCCAAATCCACTTTCCCAGAA
>DUFJ01000029.1 GCA_013331925.1 Candidatus Iainarchaeum sp. | reverse complement strand
TGCCTGCGCTCCAGCCCATTCATTTTGCAGCACTCCAAAAAAATTCACCAACTGCCCTAAGGCAGCGTCAAAGTGAGAGGCTGGCCTTGCTGAAATCCTTCCTTCAATGCCTCCGAAGCCAATTACAAGCAGTTGTTTCAAGCTCCAGCCCGCGCAATATGCTGTGAAAATCCCGTGGCTTAAATCATGCAGGTGAAAGTCCGCGTTCCTGTGCGCTTGCGAAACATCCTGNNGGGTAGATTTTGTTTAAAGTGTATTCTGCCACTACGGCTCCTGCAATGTGCGCCTGCAGGCCTGAAAAAGCAAAAGTCGTGTTTGCGTTCTCTTTTGACCTCCAATCGCTTTCTTCAAGATAGCCTTCGATAATGTTTTCGCTTCTTGAGAGAAAGCTTTTCAAATCTCTCATCTGCCTTCTCTGCTCCCTGTAGAGAATGTAGGCTTTTGCGGTGTCAGCGTACTCTTCATGAATGAGGCTTCTTTCAACAATGTCCTGGATTTCCTCAACAGTGGGGTTTTTTGCGCCGAATTTTTCCTTCAGCTCTTTCACTACCTTGTCTGTCAATTCTTCCGCAACCCACTTGTCTTTTCCGCCGACAGCCTGGGCTGCGGCAAAAATAGCCTCTGTAATCTTGTTGCGGTCGAACTTTGTTATCCTGCCGTCGCGCTTTACTACTGAATCAAAGTATTTTTTTGAAGGCGTCATGCTCTCCCTTTTTTCTCCCCGATTCAAAAAATAGAAAACAATTTCTTAAAAAACGAGATAGATGTTAAAGCAAAGCTTGTTTAAAAAGCTTTCCTAATTTTGANNTTATTGTTCGCTTTCCGAAGTCGGCGTTTGGCTTAAAACCTGATTGAAAAACTGCTGTAAGCGCATTGTTTTTTCGAGAATTCTTTTTCAACTTGTTCAATCCTTGCTGCAAAGCCTTCCTGAACTTCCTTCAGGAGTTTCTCCAAGGCTTCCTTTTTCCCGAAAGCCTCTAGTTCAACGCTTCCATCCTCGCAGTTCTTAACCCATCCTTTCAATCCAAGCTTTAAGGCATTCTGCATTGCAAAGCCCCTGAAGCCAATGCCCTGCACTTTCCCGAAAAACCTTGCGTTAAGGCATTCCATTGTTTCCTGCATTTTTGGATTGTACCAGCTTGTTTTTTTATTCTTTCCTGCACTAATCTTGAATCTCATGCTTAAGGAAATTCGCATTCATGGAAGAGGCGGCCAAGGGGTTGTAACGACCAGCGAAATCCTCGCTATCGCTGCCTATACTGACAGCAAGCAATCGCAGGCTTTTCCTGCATTTGGGGTTGAGAGAAGCGGAGCTCCTGTGCAGGCCTTTACCAGAATCAGCGACGAGAAAATAACCATTCGCCAGCAAGTCTACGAGCCTGATTACGTGATTGTTTTGGATTCAAGCCTGCTTTCAACAGTTGATGTTGCAAAAGGCTTGAAGGATGATGGATTGCTGATAATAAACTCCGACAAGCCTGCCTCTGTTTTAGGCCTGCAAACAAAGGCAAGGGTTGTTGAGATTGATGTTTCAAAAAAAGCAATAGAGGTTTTGGGAAAGCCCTTGGTTAATGTTGCTGTCCTTGGCGCGTTTGCAGCATTCACCAAGGAAATTTCCCTTGATTCGCTTTTGAAAGCAATAGGCCAGGAGTTTGAAAGCAAAAAGGAAATTGCTGAAAAGAACAAAAAGCTCGCAGAAATGGTCTATAATGAAAGCTTGAAGAAATGATTTTTTATGAAAAAGCAAAATTCCGAAAAGATAGAAATGAAGCAAAAGGAAAAGCTGCCTTTAGGCGCAGTGATAAGCGAGGCAGGCAGTTCTGTAAAAAACAAGACCGGAGGCTGGCGAAGCTTAAAGCCGGTCATTGACTACAAGAAATGCACAAAGTGCAAGGTTTGCTGGCTCTACTGCCCTGACAACGCCATCAAGGTTTTAAAAGACGGTTCTGTAGAAATAGATTACGACTATTGCAAAGGCTGCGGCATTTGCGCCAACGAGTGCAAGATCAAAGCCATTGCAATGGAGCTGGAAGAAAAATAAGATTGAGGGTGAAAACATTCCGATAAAAACTTCTGAAGAAATGTTCAACGAAGCCATGGAGAAAGGCAAGGTTGTTGCAAAAAGAAACGCTGAAAGGTCAAAGCGAATCCGCGAACTGCGCGAGCAGTTGAACCAGATAGTGACAAAATCGACTTTTGCAGGCTCCCAATACGACAAGGAGAGCTTTGCAGCCCAGGCTCAAGGCCTGAAAAGGCAGATTGAAGCCCTGGAAGCAACGGTTGATTAATTTTTTTGTGAGCAAAAATGCAGCTTGCCTACATTGCCTGCAGGAATTCCAAAGAAGCAGAAAAAATAGCAAAAGCCTTGCTTTCCAAAAAGCTGATTGCCTGCGCCAACATCCTTCCTTCAACCTCTCTCTACTTTTGGAAAGGCAGGCTGAAAAAAACAAAAGAAAGCATTTTGATCGCAAAAACCACAGCAGGCAATTTTGCGGCTTTGGAAAAAACAGTCAAGGCGTTGCACTCTTACGAACTTCCTCTCATCGCACAGTTGAATGTTAAAAGCGTTAATAAAGAATTCAAAAAATGGCTTGAAAAGCAAGTGAAGTGAAACTCACTCTTTCTCTTTCAAAATTATAATGTTTCCCCTGCCTTTCTTGATTTTTTTGATTTTTCCCTCGCTTTCCAATTCTGTCAAAACCAGGCTTAGGTACGCTTCTCCAAAGTGCACTTTTTCCAGCAATTCCTTTTGCGTTGCCCTATTCCCTCTTTCCTTTAATGCCTGCAAAACCTCTAAAGCGTTCTTGTCCAAAATTGCTGGTTTTTTTCCAGCTTTTTCAAGCCCTGGTTTTTTCCCGCGCTTTTGCTTGTAGAGAGAGTAGAGCATTATTGCAATCAATGCCGCAAGGATTGTTGCAAGCGCTATTGAGAGAAGGTCAAAGCCTTTTGGGCTTTCTGGAATTTCAAGGTCAATGTTTCCAAGCTCGTCCTGCGTTAACTCTTCAAACAAGTTCGCGTCCTCAACTGCAGGAAACAATATCAGGTCAAGGCTGAAAGTTCCTTCATCCCCAACCTTTAAAATTTCGTTTGCTTCAAGAACGAGCTTTTGGTTTTCAAAATACCTTGCCTTGATTTCATAAGCTCCGGGCTCTAGATTGAAGGAATAGTTTGCGTCTTTTGCCACAAGCTGCTGTTCTGGAACAGAATTGACAGTAATGATTGCGTTGTTTAAAGGCTCGAAGGTTTCAGCGCTGTAAATGCTGCCTTGAATTATTGCAGCGCTTGCTGGAATTGCAATGGCTAATAAAGCCAGCGCGATAAAAAGCAATTTTGCAAGCATTCTCTCCCTTTGAAAAAACTTTAACCAGCAAAGCTTTAAATTGCTAAAGGATTTTATTAGTGCAATGCCTGACATTCCATTCATTCTCGGCTTTCTGGGGCTTATAATATTGCTGATTGCTTTCTTAATGAACGTCAGAAGGCACAAGCACAACTTTTGGGAAACCTATCTTTTCCTGAACTTTGCAGGAAGCGCTCTCCTTGCCTATTACGCTCTTTCCTTGAACAGCATTCCGTTCCTTGTCTTGGAGGCAGTCTGGGCTGTTTTTTCATTGTTCAAGCTCTTCCAAAAAATGAGAAAATAACCCAAAGCCCTTAGTAAAGCTTTACTAAAGCCTTGCTCTCTCTTGCGGAGTGGTTTGAATGCCATTCTGTCTCTAAAAGCCTGCTTTTCAGCTTTTTTCCTGCTTTTAAAGAATCAATTTAAATAACCCTTAAC
>DUFJ01000028.1 GCA_013331925.1 Candidatus Iainarchaeum sp. | reverse complement strand
ATACCAGCACACGGGCTCAAAAAAAAGCCAAACTTTTGACTCTGCACGCTGCGGAACGTACTACTGGAAAGTGCAGGACAGGAAGCGCTGTTGGGAAGAATGGGAAGAAAAAGGCGTTTACATCAAAGGATGGTAAAGCCGAAAGATTCTTTCCAGTTTTAAACTCTTTTCTATAATTTTCTTAAATATGCCAGAGACATTACTCCGCAGGGGCGCTGAAGCAGAGCTGCTGCTTTCAGAATACCTGGGAGAGAAGGTTTTGGTAAAGAGAAGGATTGCAAAGGATTACAGGGTTAAGGAATTGGATGAAAGGATTAGGAAGGAAAGGACAAAGCTTGAGGCTGGACTGCTGCACAACGCAAAGCTCCAAGGAGTAAGGACGCCATTCATACGCAAGATTGGCAGGAAAAATTTTGAGATAGTAATGGAGCTTGTTGAAGGAAAAAGGCTTAAGGACGCTTTGGATGAAAGAAATTCTGGAAAATACTGCAAAAAGCTTGCGGAGCAAATTGCCCTGCTGCATAATGCGGGCATTATCCACGGAGACCTGACAACAAGCAATGTGATAGTTAATGGAAGGGATTTTTGCCTCATAGACTTTGGCTTGGGGTTTTACAGCGAGAAGATTGAGGACAGGGCTGTTGACCTGCTGAATTTGAAAAAAACATTCCAGGCAACGCACTTCAAGCTTTTTAAGGCTTGGGGGGGTTTAGAGCTAGAGTACGTGAAAAAAGCAAAGGACGGAGCAAGGGTTTTAAGCCAGGTGAAAGAGATAGAGAAAAGAGCAAGGTATTCCTGAACTGCTGCAAAACCAGAGGTTTTTAAAGCTTTTTCCAGAAAAATTACTTTAGAACTTTGTTTTATCCAAAGCTCTTCCAAACCCTCTAAAGGTTGGAAAGGCGCATAAAAAAATTGGTGAATTCAGATTGAGCAGGATGCATTCAAGCGCTAAAGGAAAGCACGGCAGCAAGAAGCCCTTAAGCAAGGAAATTCCGGAATGGGTGGAGTTTAAGCCAAAGGAAATAATAGAATTGATTGCAAGCCTTGCAAACCAAGGCCATAACGCTTCAGAGATCGGGAGCATTTTGAGAGACCAGTACGGAGTGCCTTCAGTAAGGCTGTTGGCTGGAAAGAGAGTTTCAGAAATAATGAAAGAACAAGGCTTATTGCCTGAAATTCCTGAAGATTTAATGAGCCTGATTAAGACTTCGGTAAGGCTGCAAAAGCACCTGCAGGAGAACAGCAAGGACTTTTCAGCAAAAAGAGGCTACCAGCTTGCTGTAAGCAAGATAAGGCGCCTGGCAAAATACTATGTAAAAAAGAAAAAACTGCATTCAGGCTGGAAGTACACGCCGGAAACAGCGCAGTTGCTGGTGAAGTGATATTATGGTTACAGCAGCAAAAACACTGGACAAGTGGAAGAGGAAAAAATGGTTCAAAATCTTCTCCCCAACACTTTTTGAAAAAAGGGAGATTGGAGAAACCCCTGCAGAAAAAGTAGAGCAGGTTATTGGAAGGGTTGTGAAAGTGAACGCCAGAGTGCTTTCAGGACAGCTGAAAAAATCTCACATTGACTTGCTGTTCAAGGTAAAGGAAGTCCAAGGCCTTAATGCTGAAACAGAAACCGCAGGAATGGCGGTCAAGCCTGAAACACTAAGGAGAATAGTAAGGAGAAGAAACTCGAAAATAGACATCGTGCAGGACGTGAAAACCAAGGACGGGAAGAAAGCAAGGGTGAAAACAACAATAGTCTGCCTGAGAAAGATAGAGAGAAGGAAGGAAACGATAATAAGGCACGAGATTAGGGAAAGAGTGGAAAAAGAAGCGTTGGAAAAAAGCTTTGAAGAATTCGTGTACGATGTGACATTCGGAAACTTTCCAAACAGCCTCTTTGACTTGGTGAAAAAGATTGCAGGCATCAAGAGAATTGAGGTAATGCGCGCAAGGCAATTGAATGAATAACACCGAAGAAATAGCAATACTGCTTGCAACGCTCGTGCTTTTTTCAATAATTTCCTACAGGAAAAAGGCATTGGACAAGCAAGGAATAATTGCCGGAAACATTGTGGGAATACTGATTTACTTTTTCGGAAGAGCCGCTTTCTCAACAGGCCTTATTCCCTTCTTTCTGATAGTCTTGTTCTTCACTCTCGCAGAATTCGCCACAAGGTATGCAAGGCTTTTGAGGAAAACACACCACGAGATTAGAAGCATCGGGAACATTTTGGGAAACAGCGGAGCAGCGCTGATAGCCTTGGTTTTTNNCGCCGATAGGTTTTTTTGCAGCAGTAAGCTGTGCATTAGCTGATACAGCAAGTTCCGAGATCGGGCTGCTTTCCAGAAAAAAGCCTCGCCTTATCACAAGCCTCAAGCAAGTGAGGGCAGGGACTGACGGAGCTGTAAGCAAGCTGGGGAATGCTGCAGCAATTGCTGGCGCAGTCGCAATCGCCCTAATCCATTACGCGCTCTTCCAAGACCTGAAGGCTTTTGGGGTAATTGCATTTGCAGGAGTTTTCGGANNCAAAAGCAGGGAATCCTGAACAACAGCAACGTAAACTTTCTCTCCTGCGGAATTGCAGCAATAGCCGCAGCGCTGCTTTACGCCTATTTTTAAACCAGCAAATCGGCTTTTTAATACTAAAACCCTAACAATCCAGCATCTTGGAAAAACAAGGGCTTTGGAAAAAGCTTTTAATTCACCCTTCCTTATATTTTCTGGTTTTCAATAATGGCTGCTGAAGCATTGCTTCCGTTGACGCTTATCGGAGTGGTAATACTCCTTGCAATCTTCCTTTCCATAGCTGCAAAAAAGCTAGGCCAGAATGCAGTGATAGGATTTATTCTTGCGGGCTTTATCCTAGGGCCTTTTGGCTTAAGGCTCTTGCATCCTCAAGACCCTTTAGTGATTGCATTCTCCGAGTTAGGATTGTTCATACTGCTTTTCTACCTTGGCTTGGAGCTATCTTGGAAAGACTTTCTGGAAGCTGGAAGCTCAGGCTTTGGCCTGGCATTATTGGANNTTCATGCTTTTTTCAACAAGCACTGCAATAGTTGCAAAATTCGTTATTGACAAGGGCATTATTGAGAAAAAATCAACAAAGCTGGCGCTTTCAATCCTCATAATGCAGGATTTTATAGGAATTCTGCTTGTGGTGCTGATTACGAGCATTTCAATGGGAAAAGGCGCGCCTTTAGAGCTAGCGCTAACCTCGCTGGTTTTTGCAATCGTGGTTTTTGTGGCTGTATCCCAGCTTTCACGCTTTATCGAACAGTGGATTTTGTCAAACAACCTTGGCCAGACCGAGATAACGCTTTACGCCTTGGGGATTGGGCTTATAGTTGCAACGCTTGCAAGCATGCTAAGCCTTTCCATGGCTTTGGGAGCTTATTTTGCAGGATTTGCTCTTGCGGAAACAAGGGCAGGGGGAAGGATAAAACGAGACGTCAGCTTCATGAGAGACTTTTTCCTGGTGTTCTTTTTTGTAGGCTTTGGAACAACAATCTTTTACAACGCAGGCGCTATAACGCAGGCATTGCCAAGCATTGAAACACTTGCAAGCATCGGAACTATCGCGGCATTGCTTGCAGTTGCTGCATTGCTCGCTCACTTTTTCATTTTCACAATCTTTGGGGGATTGTTTGGCATGAGCAAGGAAGACTCGAGTCTTTCAGCAATACTCCTTGGGCCTTTGGGGGAGTTTGTGGTAATCATTGCAACAGCAGCAATCTTGGTAGTGCCTGCAAGCGAAAAACCCATTGTTCCAATACTTGCATTCCTGCTCATCATCATTACAGTTTTTGTGTTCGAGCCATTGTACAATATCAGGCGGGCTTACGAGAAAATAGCCTCTCTCATTCCCTCATTTTCAAAAAGAGAGCATGCTGTCGTTGAAAGCCACACTTCGTACTCTTTACAACAGTTGAAATCTTTCGCATGGAACTTGTTCGTAATATTATGCCTTGCCTGGCTCACGATAGTATTGTACAAGCAGTTGCCGACCTTCGGGTTTCCGCTGCCTTACGCAAGGCAGGTTAACGCAATAGTGATTTTCCTGTTCTTTGCAATAGCTCCGACAGTAAGGGCGCTGATTGCCTTGAAGAATTTGGTAAAGCACTCAAGGCACAAAAGCCTTGCGACTGTTTAAGCCCTTGGACTTAAAGGCACGGGCTTTCTTAAAGGCCTTCTTGCCCTTGATTTAGGTGCGGATTTTCTTAATATCCCTCTTGGCCTTGGTTTTCTTGAAGCTCCTGGTTGGAACAATCTGCTAATCCCTATTGCATCCCTTCTGCGGATGCCTAATGCGTCAAGAAAGCTAGGGCCTTGCACAGGTTTTAGAACTCTTTTGGGACTTGTCGGAACTGTTTTTTTTCCTACAACTAGCTTTTTTCGCAAGGCTGGCATTTTAAAAACCGTTATAACTGTGTATTGAACGTATTTAATTCTTTTTGGTTTTTTAAAGACTTGCATGATCGAGGAATTCTGGCTTAGAGTGGCATTGTTTTTGATTCCTGCCTATGCAGCGAACGCTTCAGCAATGCTTTTCGGGATGATTCTGAAAAGCAAGACTCCATTAGACCTTGGAATAATCCTGCCGGACAAGCAGCCACTGCTTGGAAAGGGAAAAACCTGGAAAGGCACTGCTTCAGGGATTATTGTCGGAACGATAGCTGCAGGCATTATTTACGCGCTCTTTCCTTCAGAAACAAGGGCGATTGCTGAAAACTACTTGATTGCAGGCTTCCTAATCTCTTTAGGAGCAATCCTTGGAGACATGCTTGGAAGCTTCATCAAGAGAAGGCTTTTGATAAAGCCAGGCTCTCCAAGCCCAATCCTGGACCAGCTTGACTTTGTGGCAGGAGGCTACTTGCTGTTGAGCCTAGTGTACATTCCGCTAGCTGAAGAGCTGGTTTTTGTGGCAGTATTCACTGTAATAACGCACATTGCTACAAACTATCTGGCGTTCAAGCTTGGGTTGAAAAAAGTTCCGTGGTGAGCACGTGGAAAAACATGGAAAAAAAAGTGCAAGGAAAGAGTTCAGGAAAAAGGCTTTTTTATTCTCCGCAAAATTCTTTATAATTTTTGCAGTGCTTTACTCATTGCTTTTCATCACAGACTTGAGCGCTGTTGAAAACTGGCTCGCAAGCTCTGAAGCGCAAGCCTTGGGACTGCAAAGCTCCGGAAACCAAGTGGCTATTGGAGGTTCTGTCTTTCTTATCAGCGAGTCCTGCATTGGCTTGTTTTCAGGAATGGTGCTCTTGGCAATTGCGTTTGCGTGCAAAAAGCCAAGCCTCGGGAAAAAAGCATTGATTGCAGGAACTGGAATTGCCTTGCTGTTTGTTATAAACTGGTTCAGGGTTTTTGCTGTCTTATGGTTTGGAAAGAACTCGNNCCATGCAATAAGCTGGTTTGCGATGACAGCGTTCATCCTAGGCATTTGGTACTTGCTTACAAAAAGAGTTGCTGGAAAGAATTTCCAAGAGCTGATTTAAGCGCCTTACTGTGCCTTTGGAACTATCACTTTTGCCATCTCTTGGAATGCTGGCCTTGTAATCAAGACTCCGCCTAACACGCCTACAACTGTAGTGAAAGCAAAGCCAACCAATCTGGCCATTCCTGCACCAGGGCCTATCAAAAGCAAGGGCAGCATTACAGCAATTACCGTAGAGGCTGCGGCAAGGATTATGAAAAAAGACCTCTTTGCCCTGTTGACCAAAGAAGTGCTTTCAAGGACTTCCCCTTTGTGCTTTTTCAACTCGTCAGTGATGATGATTTGGTCGTTCACTCCATAACCTACTGCAGCAACAACTCCAGCAATCGCTGCCAAATCCAAAGGCCAGCTAAGCAGTGAAGCAATGCCTAGAGTGATCGCTGCTTCAGCAAAAACAGTGAACATCATAGGGAGAACAAGCAGTGCAATCCTATAACGCAGGAATAGGACGAAAGCTACAGCAAAGGCTGCGATCAATCCAATCAAGACTACGGTGTATAAAAAGCTCTTTCCAAGAGAGGCTGTTACTGTAACCTTGCTCACGTTATCCACAGCAACAGGCAGGCTTCCTGATTCCAGCAAAATGCTTAAAGACTTTAACTCATCCTGCGCCTCGCTCGAGCTTGGAGCAGAGCCAGTAATCACAAGGCTTGAGTAAACCTGTAAGTTCGGAGAATCAAGGCTTGGAACAAATGGATCGAGATTTGCAACGCTTTCAGAAAGCCTGATGCTTTCCTTTAATCCGCTGGAAAACCAAACCCAAGGCAAGGCTTGAGGCGCTGTTCTCTCATCAACCGTAAATCCAAAGCCTTCAAGCTCTTTCCTTAATTCTGCGGGAAATTCAGGATGCACTATTGCAAAACGCTTGCTTCCAGCCAAGGACTGCAGTTCTGACACTTGCTCTGGAGCAAAGCCGTTCTCGTCAACAACAAGGTACTGAACGCTTGAATTCAGCAAAATTTCCTCAATCTTCAATCCTGCAGGAATGTTGTATTTCCTGCTGCCTGCAGAAAGAAGTTCAGAATCTTGAGTGAAGATATCCTTTGGGATTAAGAGCACTGAGTCAGAAGGCCTGTCAAGGAAGAAGTAAGTGTTGTCGCATTCGTACTGGACTTTTCCTGTTGCTGAATCAAAGCCAGAGGTCTGGCACCTGTGAAAAGCCATTTCAGTAAAACGCCTTGCGGCTTTTTCAGTCAAGGTGAAAGGCATTGTCCAGGTGTAAACTCCAGAAGAACCCTTTACTCCATAGCCTCTTGCAGGGTCTTTTGAAATGTCTATGAAGTCATTGCCGGAAAAAATAAGGTTTCCGTCCAGGATTGCCTCAAACTTTCCCTGCTTCAAAAGCACTGACTCAAGTCTTTCAACCTGTTGGGGGTCTGTTTCAGCGAGCTGCGCAAAAACAAACTCAGCTCCAACAAACTGGACTGTTGAATCCTTCATTCCAGCAAAATCCAAGCGCTGCTGTATTATGGAGCGGATTTGCTCTTTAGTTGCGGAATCGCTGACTTTTTCAGCAAGGTGGATTTGGAATAAAGTGCCTCCACCAAAATCAACCCCAAAGACAGGGCCTTTAAACAAGAGCACAAGCGCGAAAAACAATACGACTGCAAGCATTAGCAGCACTCGAGGGTTTTTCCAAAGAGAACTCATTGCTGGACACCTTTATGCTTTTTTTCAGCATACCATAAAATCATCGGAGCGTTCATTAGCCAGGTTGCAATAATGTCAGCAAGCAATCCAAAGACCAGGATGAAGGCAATCGTGAACATTACGTCCAACTGTGTAAAGTAGGAAAGGACTAGCATTACAACCAAGGCGACAATCGCTGTTGTGGTCATTGTCATTCCAGTAATTAATGACTCCCATGCCCTGTCTGAAGGAGTGCTGTCCCTTCTTTTCAAAACCCTAGTGGTGAGCAAAATATCAGTGTCAATGCTGTAACCAATAAGCAATAAAATTGTTGGAATAGTGGCAAGGCTTAAGGGAATGTGAAACACAGCCATTGCAGCAAGAGCAGCCAAGGCATCAAGCAATGCAGCCGCTACTATCGCAAGGCTTGGAATTAGCTCGCGGAAAAAAATGAAAATAACAATCAAAATAAACACTATGCCTAAAATCCCAATCCACAAGGCACCCTGCCAGAAAAGCTCTCCAAGCACTGGATTTATGTCTTCAGACTGTAATGCAACATCCTCCCCAAGCTCAAAGCGCTCAATGAGCTTTTGCTTTATGCTCTCCCCAAAAGCCTGCCTTGCCTTTAGGTAGGAGTCAAAAGCTAGAGAGTAAAGCCTTTCGGCATCATCGCTTTCTGAAAAGCTTTCTGAAACAAAAGCCTTTGTTTTTTCCAAAACAGCCAAAGAATGCTTTTTGGACTCTGCAGGGTTTGTTTTCAAAAAGTCAGAGGCAGCGTCCAAGTCCTGCTTTAAAAGAGCAAGACTCGAGCTTTGCACAAACTGTATCCTAATCTTGTTGCCTAACGGAGAGCTGATGCTGCTTACAGAAAGGTCTGTCAAGTCAAATTCCTTGTTGAGAAAATCCGACACATCCTTTTCTGCAATCGGCTTTGGAGCGTCAATAATGAGCAGGCTTCCCCCAAGCAGGTCAACGCCTTTGGTGATGCCTGGGGATATGAACGCCAAGGCTGCAAAAACAAAGAATAACGCTATCGGAAGAACCAGATAGCGCTTGTAGTTCCCTGAATAAAATTTGGACAGAAAAAAAGCCCCCAAAAAAGGACAATTACATTAATAAACAAAGAAAACCATTAAAAATATACTCAAATAAGAAGGCGGGAAAATAAAGGAAGAAATTTTTGCACTAATCCATGAAGGCCTGGACAGCCGTGATTTTGACACAAGGCACGCTGCAAAAATCTTTGCGGACTCAATTAAAAGGACCTCGAAAATCTTAAGGAAGGAAAAAACAAAGCACTTGAAGGATGACGGAAAGCGCTACCTAAGGCAGCTTGTGCTGATGACAAAGTATTTAATGCAGAATCCGATGAGGCCTATTGAGGACAGGATGAAGCGCATCTCCCCAAAGCTCAAAGAGCTTGAAACTCACCAACTTCACCAACTCTACGTCCTAGGCCACGGGAAAAAAGCAAGCGCCAGGAAAAAAGGCAAGAGAAAGCACAAGGCAAGTTAAGGCTGGATTTTTATTCACTATTCCACAAAATCAAGTAATGAGCCTTAATTTTTCAGGCAGCCAGCAACTGCTGGATATTGCATTAAGAAGCGCCAAGAAAAAGTCACTGCAGGCAAAGGCAGGCGCTGGATTTGACAAGTTCAGGCAGGTAAGGGTTGAGGAAGACTCAATGCTCAGGGAAAGCGCTGACTTCCTGATTGAAAGATTGCACCAGGCAGTGAAGGAATTCCCTGACTTTTCAAGGCTAAACCCTTTCATAAAAGAGCTTGCGGAATCAAGCCTTGACCTGGCAGCTTTGAAAAAAGCCCTCGCTCACCTTTCAGAGAGCGAGCGCTTGATAAAAAAAATAAAGTATGAACATTTGAAAAAACTGCATTCAGTGGAGAGAATGCAAAAATGGCAGCTGGTAAGCCTTGAGAGGAAAAAATTCATCGGAAGGGCTGCGAGCATAGTGAGAAAGCTGCAGCCCTCAATCGAGGTCTTGAAAGCAGGAGAAAGGACGATGAGGCAGTTTCCGAAAATCAGCGAGGAATGCTTTACAGGAGTGCTTGCAGGGTTTCCAAATGCAGGAAAGACTACAATGCTCAAGCGCTTGACAGGCTCCGAGCCATTGATAGCGCATTACGCGTTTACCACAAAGACAATAAAGCAGGGGTTTTTTGAGGAGGAATTCTGCAAGGTGCAGGTTTTGGACACTCCAGGCCTGCTTGACAGGCTGCCTGAAGAGAGAAATCCCGCGGAAAAAAAAGCAGCCTCAGCACTAAGGCATGCGGCAAGCCTTGTCCTGTTTATTGCTGATGTTTCAAAAAATGCAGCGTACGATGCGGAAGACAATGGAAGCCTTCTGGAAAAACTGCTTAAAGAGTTTGAGGGAAAAAAGTTCTTCATGATTTTGAACAAGTGCGATTCCCCAAACAACGAGCTGAAGGAAAGAATGCTTGAAAAAGCAAGGGAGAAAGGCATCAAGGCTTTTGAGGAAGGGAACGGAATTAAAAGCAGCCTAAGGCAGGAATTGGGGAAAGAGGCAATGGAGAATTTGAAAAAAAGAATAGCTGTTTAAAACATTTCCTGCAAAAAACTCTTAAGCAATAAAAGGTTTTGCCTAATTCTGGAAGCAAAAAAAAGAGGTGGGAGAATGAGCGCAAAGGCTGAAACAAAAGACATTACGGAAGACATAAAGGCAGTGGTGGAGTTGATGGATTCGGTCATAGCTGACAATTCAGTACCTAGGAACATTAGAGCAGCTGTTGACGAGGCAAGGGGGAAGATCGAAAGCAGCGAGGAAAAAGGGGTTTCAATAACTACAGCGATATACAGGCTTGATGACATCAGCAACGACATTAACATGCCATCCCACACAAGGACTGAAATTTGGGGCATTATCTCAGAGCTAGAGGCCCTAAAGGAAAAGCTGAAGTGAAAAAAATGCAAGGTGCAAGGCAAGTTTTGGATTACGCTCTCCAAAAGAACACATTGATAGACAAGAAAGCCATTGAACTATTAGAGGGCAGGGAAAACTTTACAGAACTGATTGACGAAGCCTTGAGCGAAAATCCTTCAGACGCTGTAATAACCGAGGAAAGGATAAGCCAGCTTATAGTAAGGAAAGACACCAAAGTCTCAACTACTTTGATGCCAAGCGTTTTCGTAGAGAAAGGAAAAAAGCGCTTTTTCCGAGACGAGTACAAGGCAAACTACAGGATTATGGAAGAGTCTGACATTACAGGAAAAAGCTACAGCGAGGGAAAGATTGAAGACTTTCTCGCATACTTCAGGGACAAGTTTTCTTTCCTAGAGCCGATGCTGAAAAAAAGGCAGGGCTTTGAGCCAAAGCCCTTAAGCAGGATTGAAAGAAGCGCGAAAAGAGAGATAGAATTCATAGCAATGGTTAGAGACAAGAGAAAGTCAAAGAACGGGCATTTGCTTTTTGTGCTTGAAGACATGGAGAACGAGCTCCCGGCACTAGTGCTGAAGGATGATGTTAAGCTTTTTGAGAAAGCAAGCGGGATAATGCAGGACGAAGTTTTAGGGTTCAAGGCAGTGAAAAGCTCTAACAGCGAGCTGGTGATAATAAAGGAAGTGATATGGCCTGACATTCCTGCAAGGAATTTCAAACCCATTAAAGAACAGCTGAACATTGCATGCGTCTCAGACACTCACGTAGGAAGCAAGATGTTCCTGGAAAAAGAGTTCTCAAAATTCATCTCCTGGCTTTCCGGAAGCTATGGGAACGGAAAGGAAGCGGAAAAAGTTTCAAGAATAAAATACTTGACTATAACTGGAGACTTGTGTGATGGAATTGGCGTATATCCGGAACAGATTGAAGAGTTGGCGATAAAAGACATAAACCAGCAGTACGAGCTTTTTGCAGAATTCATAAAGCAAGTGCCTGAAAGCATTGAGGTATTCATAATTCCAGGCAACCATGACGCTGTAAGGAGAGCCGATCCTCAACCAGCATTAGGGAAAGAGTTTGCCAAAGAACTGCACTCTTTAGGAAATATTCACATGCTTGGAAGCCCAAGCATGGTGGAGATTGAAGGATTAAAAACCTTGCTTTACCACGGGAATTCAATGCATCAAATAAACGAGGCAGTGCCTGGAATGGACATGAAAAAGCCAAACAAGACAATGGAAGAAATGCTGAAAAGAAGGACTCTAGTGCCGACTTACGGCTTGAGGTATCCCATAGTGCCTGAAAAAAAGGATTACTTGCTGATTAGGGAGGTTCCGGACATTTTCATAACCGGAGACATGCACCACAACGGCTACAGCAATTACAAAGGCACTTTATGCATTAACGCCGGAGCCTGGCAAAGCACTACAAAACTCCAGGTCCAGCTAGGCCATGTCCCAACACCTGGAATTTCCCCAACAATAGACCTACAGACAGGAAAGATTACGGAAAACCTATTCTACCAAGCATGACCTTGCTGTTTTTAATCCTTTTCTGAACAGAATAAAAACATCAGAAAAGGCCTTAAAGCCTGAAAAGAAGTGTTTTAGAAATGACAGCGCCAGCACAGCCTAAAGCAAGGCTCAAGGTAAATGCTGAAAAAAACATCCAGGACTATTTCTCAAGAATAAGCACGCAAGCCTTGGAACAGTTTGAGGCTGCAAGCAAGGCAAAAGAAAAAGGCTTTGACATATCAACAGTTCCTGAAACAAAGCCTACTTTGGATCTGGCTGACAGGACTGAAAACATCATAGGGCCTAAAGGAATTGCGGAAAGATTCAGAAAAGAATTTGAAGAAAACCAAAAAGACAGGATAAAAACAATATTCCAGCTATTCAAAGAAATAATAATGGAAAGCGACTGGTACAGGCAGGAAGACAGGCAGAAACGCTTAGAGCAGGCAATGAGGACAGCTTTGGTGCTTGTTACAGAAGGCGTTGTTGTAGCTCCGCTTGACGGAGTCCCGCAGATAAAAATTTCAAAAAACTTTGACAATTCAGAATTCGTGGACATCTACTACGCAGGCCCAATAAGGGCAGCTGGAGGAACAGCAGCTGTGTTTCCCCTAATTCTTGGAGATTACGCGCAAAAGCTCTTAGGTCTTGAACGCTACAAGCCGACAAATGATGAGATTGAAAGATTTGCTGAAGAAGCAAAAATCTACCAGGAAGAGATAGTGAGCAGGCAGGTGAAGATCAGCGAGGAGCAGGTAAGGCAGATAATAAAAAACTGCCCGGTCTGCATCAACGGCGAGCCGACTGAAGAAAGGGAAGTTTCAGTCTATAGAGACCTGCCAAGAGTTCAAAACAATCGCATCAGGGGCGGAGCGATGCTAGTGATAACAGAAGGAGTTTTGCTCAAAGCGAAAAAAATCCTGCAATACGCGAAAATGCTTGGCCTGGACTGGCAATGGCTTGAAGACCTGCAACAAACAGAAATCAAAAAAACAGGGGACAAGGAAGCATTCCTGACCGTTGATAAAAGATACCTGGACAGGATTGCAGCAGGAAGGCCGATATTCTCCTATCCCATGAAGCCTGGAGGCTTCAGGCTAAGGTATGGCAGAGGAAGAAACACAGGAATAATGGCAAAGGCAGTGCATCCTGCAGCAATGCACCTTCTTGAAGGATTTATCGCTGTGGGAACACAGCTAAAGGTTGAAAGGCCAGGGAAGAGCNNTGCGATTCAATAGAAGGCCCGATAGTATTATTGAACAATGATTCAGTAGTGAAAGTGAAAAGCTTTGAAGATGCAGAAAAAATAAAGCCCCAGGTGAAAGAATTCCTTTTTTTGGGGGACATTCTGGTAAGCTTTGGAGACTTCAGGAAAACAGCCCACTCTTTAGTGCCTGTAGGGTATTGCGAGGAATGGTGGAAGCTCGAGCTTGAAAAAGCCTTGCAAGAAGGGAAAAAACCGCAAGGCATAAATGCTGAAAGCTTTTTGCAAAATCCAAGGGCAATAGACTGCTTCCAGGCAGTTGAGCTTTCAATACAGCTTGGAATTCCCTTGCATCCTGAATTCACGCACTATTACACTCTTTTAGAGTTTGAAGAGCTTGAAGAGCTAGTGAAGGCTGCAAGGAATGCTGAAAAAAAATTCGAAAAAGACCAGATTTCAAGCGCAAACATTCAGTTCAGCAAGCAGGTGAAAAAAATCCTTGAAAAAATAGGCACGGAGCATAAAATCATTGGTGAAGGGATAATAATAGAGAAGGAGCAAGCTTACGCTTTCCTCAAAACTCTAGGGGCTTTAGCAACAGTGGAAGCGAATTTACTGCTTGACAAGGAAAAAACAATACTTGAAAATTTGAACGCGATTTCAGGCTTGACTATCAGGGACAAGGCAGGCACTTTCATTGGAACAAGAATGGGAAGGCCTGAGCAGGCAAAGCCCAGGAAAATGATAGNNGCGTAAACAAGGCAATGCAGTCTTCAGAATCAAGGATTGAGGTAGAGATTGCGATGTTCAGGTGCGAAAAATGCGGAAAGGCAACTATAAGGAATTACTGCGAAAAATGCGGAGAAAGAACGATTCTCTTAAAGCACTGCAAGAACTGCGGAAAGACAACGATGGAGCCAGAATGCCCTTCATGCAAAAAGCCTACAACAGCAAGCGTTCAAACACGCATAGACCTAAACACTGAAGGCAGAAAAGCCTTGAACAATCTCCAGGCTCCAATGCCTGAAATAGTGAAGGGAGTGAAAGGATTGTTCAGCCAGGACAAGATTGCAGAGCCTTTAGAGAAGGGAATCTTGAGGGCAAAGCACGACTTGCACATTTTCCGCGATGGAACGATAAGGTTTGAGATGATAAACGCTCCATTATCGCACTTCAAGCCTAAAGAGCTAGGAATGAGCGTTGAACAGGCAAAAAGCTTAGGGTATGAGAAAGACTGGAAAGGAAAGCCCTTGGTTTCTGAAGAGCAAACCCTAGAGCTTTTCATGCAAGACCTGGTTGTTAATGAAGGCGCAGGAGACTTCATGCTGCAAGTTACAAAATTCATTGACGAGCTTTTGGAAAAATTCTATAAAGTGCCTGCATTCTACAACAAGAAAACAAGACAGGACATGATTGGAGAGCTGGTTTTAGGCTTGGCGCCTCACACGAGCGCGGGAATTGCGGGAAGAATCATTGGCTTTACTAAAGCAAGGGTTTTATTCGCGCACCCTTTTTTCCATCTGTGCAAGCGCAGGAATGTTGACGGAGACCAGGATTCCATACTATTATTGATGGATGCCTTGCTGAACTTTTCAGAAAAATACCTCGCAAGCTCTAGAGGGGGAAGGATGGACGCGCCTTTGGTTTTCACAATAGCACTAGACCCTATGGAGATTGACGATGAGGCTTACGAGATGGAAACCTGCACTGAATTCCCTCTTGAACTATTTGAGAAAAGCCAAAAGCTCGAAAGCCCTTTCAGCATTAAAGTGCCGATAGTCGCGCAAAAGCTCGGAAGCAAAGAGCAGTACAGTGGCTTGAACTTCACTCACGACACTCAAGCCTTTGACCAAGGGCCTAAAACAAGCAAGTACGTTGAATTGCAAAGCATGGAGGAAAAAATAAAAACGCAGGCAAGACTGCAGCAGAAAATAAAAGCAATAGACCAGAAGGACGCTTTAGAAAAGGTTTTGGTAAGCCATTTCCTTCCGGACATTATAGGAAACACTCGCGCGTTCTCAAGGCAGACCTTCCGCTGCTCAACGTGCAACACAAAATACAGGCGCATTCCTTTAGCAGGAAAGTGCACCAAATGCGGAGGCCACATCATTCTCACAGTAGCTCACGGCTCTGTAATAAAATACCTGGAAATCGCAAAGCAAATAATCAGGGACTACAAGCTTTCAGACTACTTGCGCCAGCGCATTGAACTTGCGGAGAAAGAAATCAACTCAGTATTCCAGAACGAGAAAAGAGAGCAAAAAAGCTTGTTTGAGTATGTTTGAGGTCTTAAACTGCAACAACTTTTACAGCTGCCTGCAGATCTGCGTGCTCAAAAACGTGCATGGCAACGTCTGCAATTGTTTTCAAAAGCATGAAAAAAACAAGCAACAAAATAAAAGCA
>DUFJ01000100.1 GCA_013331925.1 Candidatus Iainarchaeum sp. | reverse complement strand
CAGCCATCGCCTTGCTTGTGGCATTTCTCGTAATCTATCCGTTCTTCACAAAGCGCAAGGTAAAGTTTGATTTCAAATTCGGCCTTGCTGTCTTGGGATTTATTATTTTGGGAAGTTCTGCAAGGCTGATTGACGACCTGCACTTGACTGAAAGAAGCTGCAATCCTCTGGACTGGAATTTTTACCTAATAACTCCGGGCATTTACATAGCCATCGGAGTTTTTGCAATAGTTGCGTTGATTGCAGCAATCCTTGTGGAGAAAAAATTCAAAAAAGACAAGATTAAGGTTTTCGGCATTATTGGCTATCTTGCTGCCTTGCCATTCCTTGCTTTTGCATTCCTGAATTTTAAGGAATGGCCTGGTTTTGCAATGGTCTTGCTTTTTGCCTTGCTCTTTACTGGAATAGTATGGCTTGCTTTCAGGCTTTTTGGAAAAAAGCTATTGCAGGACAGGCTTAACATGCTTGCTTTTTTTGGCCAGGTGCTTGACGGAAGCGCCACTTTCACAGCACTGCAGTTTTTCAACTGCGGAGAACAGCACGTGGTTAGCGGAATCATTACCTCAATCTCTCCATTGCTTTTTCCACTAGTGAAAATTCTTGTAATGCTTTTGATACTTTATTACGTTGATTCTGAGATAAAGAATGAAAACTTGAGGGGCTTTGTGAAGGTTTTGATACTGATTCTTGGGTTTGCTCCGGGCATCAGGGATGCATTGACCATTGGAGTTGGCACTTGCGGTTTAAGGTGAAAGAATGTTTTACCTGGTTGGAATCGGGCTAAAGCCAGAGCATTTGACTCTTGAGGCGCAAAACATTCTGAAGGAATGCTCTGAAATCTACCTTGAACGCTACACCTCGCAATATTCTGAAGGCAGTTTTGAGTTTTTGGAGGCGTTGCTTGGAAGGAAAGTGATTCTTACTGACAGGCATGAGGTAGAGAACGAGTTTGGGAAAAAACTCCAGAAAGCAAAATCAGGCAATGTTGCGCTTCTGGTTTTCGGGAATGCCCTGACCGCAACAACTCACATTCAATTATTGCTTGACTGCAGGAAATTCAAGGTGCCTTTTTCCTTCATTCCGGGAATTTCCTTGACTAACTTTATAGCTCTTTCAGGCCTGCAGGAGTACAAGTTCGGAAGGAGCGTTACCATAGTACAGCCTGAAGCAAACTATTCCCCGGACTCTTTTTACGATTTTATTAAAGAAAACCAGAAGCTCGGCTTGCACTCGCTTTGCTTCCTTGACATAAAGCAGGAAAAGAAAAAGCTCTTGAGCATTAAGGAAGCTTTGGGAATCCTTGAAGTAATAGAGGGAAAGCGCAAGGATTCATTGCTGAAAAAATCAGTGCTTGTGGGAATTGCCGGAGCAGGAAGCAGCAAGATGCAGATAAAGGCAGGAAGCGTGAATGATTTGAAGCGTTTTTCCTTCAACTCTTTCCCGCAAGCCCTCATAATCTGCGGCTCTCTTTCCGAGAAGGAAAGGGAAGCCTTGAATGCCTTGAGCGTGTGAAGAAATGGATAGTAAAATAAAACTGGCTTGCTTTGACTTTGATAACACTTTAGTTGATTTTTCCCCGCATTACAGCAGTTGGGACTTCCTGCATTCAGGCCTTGGGGTTTTTGAAGAATCCCAAAAGCTGAAAAAGCAGTATTTTGAGGGAAAATTCAATTTCGCAGAGTGGGCTGTGAAAGACCTTGAATTATGGGCCGCAAAAGGAGCAACCAGAGAGATTCTGACAAGAATTATCCGCAAGGCAAAGCCCATGCCCCGTGTTTTGGAAACCCTTGAAAAATTGCGTTCCAAAGGCTTGAAACTGGCTGTTGTTTCAGGAGGCCTTGATTTCGTTTATGAAGCCTTTTTTCCGGAAAGAATCTTTGACGTTATAGAAATCTGCAAGGCAGTGTTNNAGAAGCGCACAAGGTAGAGGACAAGCTCTCGCAAGTAAAGCGCATTTCAGCCTCGTTTGGACTTTCCTTGAACGAAGTTGCATTTGTTGGAGACCATTATAATGACGTTGAGGTAGTTAGCAAGGTTGGCTTGGGGATTGCCTTCAATCCAGGCCATTCAGGGCTTGAAGAGAAGGCAAAGGTTGTTATCAGGGAAAAAGACTTCAGCAAACTATTGGATTTTTTGTGATTTTGAATGCTTGAGAAAGATTTGGAAAAAAAGGTTGCAAAATACAGCTCTCTTACCCAAAAGGCTTTGAAAAAAATCAGGCTTTCCAAAGGCTTGAGCGTTCAGCAGAAATGCATTGCCGAGGATTTTCTCTCAATGGCTCAAAACTACTTTGCTGACGCCAACTATTTCCTTGAAAAAAAAGACCTTCTCACAGCCCTTGCTGCTTTCTCTTACTCTCACGCCTGGCTTGACGCTGGAGTCAGGGCAAGGCTGTTCCATGCAAAAGACAGCAGGCTGTTCACTCTTCCAGAATGAAAACCGCAAGGTATTTATACTTTGGAGGTTTTATACTATTGCCTTTTGTTGCAGCTTTACGTTCCATAATGGAAGGCTGTCGTGTTGGGGTGGACAGTTTTGCTAAATTTCATTTTTGGCTCTTTCGGCATTTCGAAAAACGATGAAACAGACATAATTAAGCTTTTGGAAAGGCAGAAAGATTTCAAAAAACTTTCAAAATTTGAAAAATCCCAGGCCTTGTGCATTCAAATATCTTCAGAGCTCGCAAAAAAGGGAAAAGGCGCTTTGATTGTTGTGGGAAACACTAAAAGCTACAAGACCCTGTTCCCTAATTTTTTCCGCAACAATAACACGAGCATTTTCCAGAAAGGAATGGAAAAGGTCTTGATGCAGCTTGCGGAGCTTGACGGAGCTTTGGTGATTTCTGAAGACGGAATCGTGAAGGCTTACGGCGCAATGCTTACAAAGTCTTCAACTTTTAAAGGAGCTGGAACAAGGCATTCAGCAGCAAAGGGAATTTCTGCGGAAAAAAACATTGTCGCAATCCTTGCCTCAGAAGAGGACAAGCTGGTTAGGATTTTCAAGAACGCAAGCTTGTCTGCTGAAATAAATCCTCACACAAAGAATGTTGAAAACCATGTTTCAAAAGTCGTCAGGTTTGTGAACACTCCAGAAGGAGCTGTTGCAGCAGGAGCCGCAATCGCAATCCCCTTCCTTGGAATTCCTGGAGTTGTTGTTTTTGCAGGCTCTTACTATGTAGTGAGGAATATCCTCAAGCTGGCCAAGGGCAGGCACTCTTGAAAAAGCACAAGCTTTAAATAAGTGGTTTTGCCTCTAATTCTTTCATGAGCATTTACGCCAAGGGCTTTGGCTTCAAGTTTGGGGTTGGAAAAGCGAAAAAGATAGCGATTGCGGGCATTGCAGTGCTATTTGTTGTTTTCGCGCTTTATTCCCTTGCGCCCTTGCTTTCCCAAACTCCGCTGGAAGCCCGCTTTGAGCAGAATCCCTGGCTCCAGTCTGAAAAAGATTCAATCCTTCTTTTTGTGAAGGTTTCCAATACTACAGGAAGCGATGTTCAAAACGCAATGCTTGAGGTCAGGCCAAAGTCTGAAGCATTGATTGTTTTTCCGCAAACAGCGAGCGTTGATGAAACCTTAGCTCCAGGAGACAGCAGGCTTTTGGCTTTCAACATCAGGAAAGCCTCTCCCTCAAGCAG
>DUFJ01000015.1 GCA_013331925.1 Candidatus Iainarchaeum sp. | reverse complement strand
CGCAAGAGCTTCTTAAAGAATACCAAAAGGGTTAAAATGTTTGAAAAACAAGTTTTAAAGAAGGCAAAGAAATGAGTGTTGGAATCACAGGATACGGCGCCTACGTGCCAAAATTCAGAATCAAAGCTGAAAGCATTGCTGAAGTTTGGGGAGAGAACGCTGAAAGGATTAAAGCAGGCCTTGGGCTTTCTGAAAAAAGCGTTCCTGCAAAGGATGAAGACACTATCACAATCAGCGTTCAAGCAGCAAGAAACGCTCTTGCAAGGGCTGGAATTGAAGGAAAAAAGATTGGAGCAATTTACGTTGGCTCTGAATCGCATCCTTACGCTGTAAAGCCTTCGGCAGTCACTGTCGGAGACGCAATCCAGTCAGGCTTTGACACAATGGCTGCTGATACAGAATTTGCATGCAAGGCCGGAAGCGCTGCAATCCAAATGTGCGCTGGCTTGGTAAAGAGCGAGATGATTAATTACGGCTTGGCGATTGGGGCAGACACTTCCCAAAGTTCTCCTGGCAATGCCTTGGAATACAGTGCAGCAGCTGGCGGTGCAGCATTTATTATCGGAAGGGAAAAGAAAGAGATTGTTGCGGAATTGGAAAAAACGCTTTCCTTCAGCTCTGACACTCCGGACTTTTGGAGAAGGGGACTGCAAGCTCATCCGGAGCATGCAGGAAGGTTTACCGGAGAGCCAGCGTATTTCAAGCACGTTCTTGGCGCTTCCCAATTAATGCTTTCAGAAACAGGCCTGAAGCCTGAAGATTTTGATTTTGTAGTATTTCACATGCCTAACGGAAAGTTTCCAATCCAGGCTGCAAAAAAATTAGGCTTTTCAATGGAACAGCTAAAGCCTGGCTTGGTTGTTGAAAAAATTGGAAACACTTATTCCGGAAGCTCGCTTTTAGGGTTAACTGCAGTTTTGGATGTTGCGAAAGCAGGACAGAAGATTTTGGTTACAAGCTATGGTTCAGGAGCAGGAAGCGACTCTTTTGTTTTCACAACGACAAAACGCCTGGAAGAGGTTCAGGGAAAAGCGAAAAAAACCGAAGATTACATTGCGCGCAAGGAATACCTGCCTTACGCGCAATACAGGCAGCACATGGAAATGATAGTATGAAAATTGGAGTCATTGGAACAGGCATTACAAAGTTTGGAGAGCTTTGGGACAAGAGCTTGCGCGATCTCTTAGCCGAGGCTCAATTAAAATCAATAGAAGATTCCAAGATTTCTCCAAAGGATATTGAAATGATTTTCACAGGCAACATGTGCGCTGACGCTTTGAGCGGGCAATTGCATATTGGTGCAATGGCTTCTGAAAACCTGCGCATTAATGTTCCGTCAACAAGGATTGAAAGCGCTTGCGCTTCCGGGGCTGTTGCGCTAAGGCAAGGCCTACAGGCCATTGAGTCGGGCGCTGCTAAGATAGTGCAGGTTAATGGCGTGGAAAAAATGACCGATGTTTCTACAGAACAGGTAACAACTGCTTTAATGGGCGCTGGCGATGAAGAGGTTGAAGGATTTCAAGGCGCTACCTTTCCTGCACTTTACGCTTTAATGGCTAGAGCTTACATGCACGAGTTTGGCTTAACTAGAGAACAGCTTTCTGCTGTTTCTGTGAAAAGCCACAAGCATGGTTCAATGAATCCTATAGCGCAATTCCAGAAAGAAATCACAGTTGATGATGTTGCAAATTCAGCAATGGTTTCAGACCCTTTGACCTTGCTGGATTGTTCTCCAATCACTGACGGAGCAGCTTCAATAATTTTAGCAAGCGAGAGTGTTGCAAAAAAGCTAAATCCTGAAGCAGTCTGGATTGCTGGAAGCCAGCAGGCAACAGACACCCTAGCTCTTTCCGCGCGCGACTCCTTGACTGAAATCAAAGCCACTAGGATTGCGGCAGACTCTGCATTCAAGCAGGCAGGCATTAGCGCAAAAGATGTTCATTTGGCTGAGGTGCATGACTGCTTTTCAATCGCTGAACTTTTGGCTATTGAAGGCTTAGGGCTTGCAAAGAAGGGAGAGGCTGGAAAGCATGCTGCTGCAGGCTATCATTATTTTGACTCTAAAATTCCCATCAACACTTGCGGCGGCCTGAAGTCTTGCGGCCATCCAATCGGAGCCACTGGAGTAAAACAGGCTGTTGAGGTCGTGCACCAGCTGCAGCAAAAGGCTGGAAAAAGGCAGGTTAAAAAAGCAGAAGTTGGGGTTACTCAAAACGTTGGAGGAACAGGCGCTACAGTAGTAGTGAACGTGTTTAAGAGGTAGTTTTGAAATGAGACCTAGCGAATTCAAACCAAGGGGCCAGAAAAGAGTTTTGGGTAAGTTAGGTGCAACTAGCGCTGGAAGGCGTTATTCCGGGATAGCAAAGTTACAGCTTATAAAAAGTGCAATAATGCGTGATGCTTTAGCGCTAGCAATTCAAAAGGGAGCGCCAGGAGAAGTTATTGAAGCGATTAAAAAAGACATTCTTTTGACCGATTCCAAACTTAGAAGAGTTCATGATGTTGAATCAAAGTTTATGCGCTATCAAATTCTTGCATCACTTGGCAGACCAAGGCTTGCACGTGCTCTTGCCAGCATTTATTCTCAAGTTGCTCAGTCAAAAATTAGTGACAATCTTTCCTTACAAAACCAGCTTTCCAAGATTGCATTAACCAGAGTTGTGGCCTTTCAAGCTTACGGTTCAGTTAGGCTCACTGGAAAAACCGCCGCAGAGCGTAACGAAGAACGTAAAAAAATCCTCAGACGATTACATGAGGAAGTAAGTAATGAAAATTAATTGGAGGGAGACACGATGTTTAGGACTTCGCCGATTTTGCGTTGGAGAAAATACGACGAGCGCTACAACCTTGTAGGCGTTAAATGCGAGAAGTGTGGAAAGCTCTATTATCCAAAGGTTGCCTTGTGCTCTTGCGGTTCTTCAAAATTCACAAACCACAAGTTCAAGGGCGAAGGCACTTTGCTCTCTTTCACTGAAGTGTCTTCAGGCCCTGAGGCTTTTGCAGAGCATTCCCCATACTGCCTTGGAATAGTGCAGTTGGATGAAGGCCCTAAAATCACTGCACAATTGGCTGACTGCAAGATTGAGGATTTGAAGATTGGATTGAAAGTGCAGGCAAGCTTCAGAAAGTTTTACGACTCTGGAGAGAAAGGCTCTATCCATTATGGGACAAAGTTTACGCCGAAGTATTGAAAATTNNCATTATGGGACAAAGTTTATGCCGAAATTCTGAAATTTTCGTTAATCGTCCACCAAACGTTAGCTTTTAATTTTCTAACAGGCAATAATTCATTTGAGCTTATGGGTTTTGGAAAAGGCTTTGGTAAAACAATTCTTTTCGGCGAGCATTTTGTAGTCTATGGGCTATTAGGAATTCCCTGCGCTTTAGGCTCTGCAACAACTGCCAAAGTTGAAAGAATCAGCAAGCCAGGTTATGAACTTGTTGATGAAAGGCCTGCAACTCCTGGCTATAAGGAAACAAAGCAAGGCGAATACACTGCGTTGATTTCCAGGATTTTGGAATTCATGCAGGTAAAAGCCGGATTGAGAATTACTTTAGGCGGTGATTTGGTTTGCGCTTCAGGCGTTGGAGCTTCAGCAGCCTGCGCCGCAGCGCTTGCAAGAGCCATAAACGATGAGTACAAAACTGGCTGGAATAACGAGCAGATAAACAAGGCAGCCTTTGAGGGAGAGACTGCAGGGAGCGGAACCCCTAGTGGAATAGACAATACTGCGGCAGTTTATGGCGGGANNAAAACAGCATCGAGGTAATGAAAATCAAAAAGCCTGTTGAAATAGTCTTGGGAAATACTGGAAAAACTTCACTCACTAAAGAAGTGGTTGAAGACGTGAGAAAGTTAAAGGCTGAAAAGCCCGATGAAATCAACGCGGTTTTTGAAGAATACTCAAGGCTTGCTGAAGACGCGAAAAAAGCTTTTCAAAATTTTGACTTGCAGAAAGTCGGAGCGCTAATGACACGCAATCACGGGCTTTTGCAAAAAATCAATGTCTCCTGCAAAGAGCTTGACGAACTGGTTGAGACTTCATTAAAAGCAGGGGCTTTTGGAGCAAAGCTTACTGGAACTGGAAGAGGCGGCTTGATGATTGCCTTGACTCCTGGAAAAGAACTGCAGGAAAAAGTAGCCAAGGCTATTGAGGCCAAAGGCTTTGAAACAACCAAAACAATGATTGGATAAGTTGGTTTTATGGAACGAATTTCTACATTTGAGGCAACAGCAAACATTGCTGTAGTCAAGTACTGGGGAAAGAGAGACACTAAACTCATACTGCCAGTTGAGGGAAGCTTGAGCTTTACAATGGACGAGCAATTGAAAACTCGAACAACAGTAATGCTTTCTCCAAAATTCAAAGATGACGAATTCTGGCTAAACAACAAGAAAGTTGATTTGAAAGACAAGGAAATTGCTGAAAGAATGCAACAGGTTGACATTATAAGGCAAAAGGCAGGAATTCAAGAAAAAGCGTTGATTGTTTCCTTGAACTGCTTTCCAACAGCTGCTGGTTTTGCAAGCTCTGCAGCAGGCTTAGCAGCTTTAGCCTGCGCTGCCTCAAAAGCAGCAGGCTTAAGCCTTCCGGCAAAAGAGCTTTCCATACTTGCAAGGCTTGGAAGCGGTTCAGCCTGCAGAAGCGTTGTCGGAGGATTTGTGGAATGGAAGAAAGGAGAGCTTGCTGACGGTTCTGACAGTTTTGCAGAAACTGTCTTTCCAGCATCTCACTGGCCTGAACTAAGGAATGTAATTGCAGTAACTGCTCCTGAAAAAAAGAAAGTAAGTTCCAGGGCAGGAATGAAGCAAAGCGTTGAAACAAGCACTTTATACCCTGCAAGGATTGCAGCATTGCCAAAACTCATTGAAGAAATGAGGCAAGCAGTCAAGTATTTTCAACACTAAGTTCCGATATATGAATCAACCCTTCAATTCCATCTTCAATTTCCATAAAGGC
>DUFJ01000037.1 GCA_013331925.1 Candidatus Iainarchaeum sp. | reverse complement strand
CGCGTGAAAGCCTTACGGCTTCAGCAATGCTTAACGAGGCTTCAAAAACCTTTCCCAAACCAAAAACCTTTCAAAAAATAAGGCATAAAGGGTTTTAAAAACAACCATTGCTTTTGGGACGAAATTGCAAAATTGTTCAAAACAAAAAGAGTTAGCTACTGCTTGGCTTATCTTCTTGGGCTAGTTGTTGCAGTGGCTGTATTGGAATACTCCGCGGAATAGGAAGGTATCTTTCCAACTAAAATAACGGATTTAACCTTGTAGGAATAAGTTGTATTGGCTTGAAGNNAGTTTCATTAGTGGAATTGTCTTGCCATGAGAGGGTTATTTGGCTTGAAGAATTTGCTGTAGCAGTAAGATTTGAAGGCGCTGCAGGAAGTGAGAGAGAAGGCGAATTTACCATAATCTTGCTAGAATAGCCTTCAGGACTCCATTTATTGAATTCATTCTTTGCTTTAACAGCGAAATAATATTGATGGGCTACTGCCAAGCTTAGGCCTGTTGCAGTAACATAGTTGCTTAGGCCGGTGCTTGTCCAATCCCTTACAGTTGCCTCGTTGTTAGTAAAGTCTATGATTTTGTACTGGTATTCGACAATTCTTGATTCGTTATCAGTTGAATTCCAAGAAGCTTTCGGAAGCTCTACCAAGCTAGTGGTTGAAATGTCTGCTACACTAACGTTTGGAGTTGAGGGCGGCGTAGTATCGGTTGGAGGCTGNNTTGACGCTTGCTTGCTCTTGCGAGTAGCCAAAGTTATAGCCAGTAATTGTGAGATTGCTTAGATTGCTTCCTGAACTTTGCGCTGAAACGATTTCTGGAGCAAAGTAAACCTGAGTCATGTAAATATCCCTTCTGCCTTGCCTTTCATCAGTCCAGGCAATTGTTTCCTTGCTTATGGTTGGCCCTTGTTGGTCGTGAGTGTCTACTGTTAGTTGAATTTCTAAGCCAGTAAGCAAATCATATAGGAAAATGTCTCCATTTCCAGTGCGCGTGTCTCTCCACACAATCCTGTCCTCAAATATTGCTGGGCCTGATTGGTCAGCTCCGTCAATTATTACCGGAATCTCCTGACGGGCAATCAAGTCATACAGGTAAATGTCTTTGTAATAGCCGAAAGCGGCTTGAACCTTGGCTCTAGTGTCTTGCCAAACAATCCTGTTTCCTTGAATGAAAGGCTTTGGGCCATAATCATAAATGCTTGAACTAACAGTATTCAGCTTTTGTTCCTGGCCTGTGTTCAAGCCTTTCATGAAAACATCATAGCTAGTAGTGCCTCTATTCTGCCACACAACCCTGTCTCCGCTAATAATTGCATAGGTTTGATTGCCAGTGCTTGCAGAATTCACTTTTGTTTCATTGCCTGTTTCAAGATCCTTCAGGTAAATGTCTCCATTGCTATAGGTGTAAAGCCCTTGGGAATCCAGCACGTCATTCCTATAGTCTGTCCACACGACTCTGTCTCCGCTAATGTCAGGATCGCCTTGAGGGAAAGTATTAGTAGTTACCTGGCTTTCTGTATGCGTTGTTAAGTCGTGTATATAAACATTCGAGTTGCCTCGGGGGGTGTTTGAATTTCTATCATCCCCCCAGACAATTCTATTCTGGTCAATCGCAGGCCAGCCTTGGTCCCAGTAAGTTGTAAGCCTTGTGTCTAAAGGATAATCCATGGCGTTGTGATCTAGGGGAATCCAAGCGTTATCCATCTTGTAAGGGTCGTAAATGTTAATATCATAAACGAAAATATCGCTAAACGCTGCAGCAGGATCATTATAGTTTTCCCTGCCGTACCCGTAGCGGTCTTCACTCCACACTATTTTTCCGTCTGACACTTCTGGATCCACTGCATCAATGAATCCTGGATTGCGAAACTGGTACTTTCCGTAAACATTCCAAGTTCCCCAAGTCTTCTTGGTTATCCAAGTTTCAGGCTTGAAAACTGTTGTTATTTTTGCCTGCTGGCTTGCGTTGAATCCGCCAGGCTCGACTGCGTTAAAGGTTATGTTATAAATTCCTAATTCGTCCATTGTGGGTTTCCAGGAAAATACTCCAGTGGTTGGGCCTAGAGTTGCGCTTGGCGGCATTCCAGTAGCTGAATAAGTCAACTGGTCTTCAGGGTCTATTATTCCAACCCTGAGCTCTAAAAGCCTGCCTAAAGCTCCGGGCTTGCCTGGGCCTACAGCAGCCAAATTCTGGAAAGAGGTTGCAACTAGCGGAGGCTGGTTTTCGCTGTCAAAAGCGTGCGTTGCCTTTAGCAAATCAATCCTGCCAAAGCCAAAATAACTGTCTATTCCAGGAAGCCCTAACTCATAAGTTGAGTATCTTATCAAGTCTCCAACCCTGGAGTTTGAAAGGCTTGGGTCTGCTGAAATAATCAATCCAGCCAGGCCTGCAACATGAGGGGAAGCCATTGAGGTTCCCATGAGATAGCCATAGCCTGAAGAGTTGCTTAAAGGGCCTGTCTTTGGGAGAGTGCTTAAAATCCAGTCAGTTTGTTGCTGCCCATCGCCGCCTGGAGCAGAAACATCAACCCAGTCTCCAAAACTTGAATAAGAAGNNCAGCAGCAGCAACTAAAACAACGTTACGGCTGTAAGCATAATTCAACGCTGTTTCCATGGTAGTGCTTGGCGAACTGCCGCCAAAACTCATGTTGACTACCCTGGCGCCATTATCGGCTGCATAAACCAGCGAGTTTGCAATATTGACAGCGGTTAGAGAGCCGCTAGCGGCTCCTCCTGCCTTTATTGGCATTATTTTACAGTTAGGGCAAACTCCGGCAATGCCAATATTGTTTGTTTTTGCTGCAGCAATCCCAGCAACATGGGTTCCATGGCCGTAATCATCCATTGGCTTATTGTCGTCGTTTAGAAAATCATAGCCTGTTCCTAACGGGCAGCCGTTTGAACAGTTTGCAAGCAGGTTTTCTTTCAAATCAGCATGCTCTAAATCAACTCCAGTATCTATGATTGCAATCGTCACGCCAGGAAATGCGTTAAAAGTATCCCAAGCAGTCTTTGATTTTATGTTGGTGTGCGCCCACTGTTCTGAAAACAGCGCATCTCTTGGAGTGAACAACGGGGCGTAGAGAAAGTTTGGCTCAGCGTACTCTACGTTAGGGTCTTGGGCAAAGTCTTGCACTGCCTCTTCAACATTTCCGTCAATCTCTATCTTTTTAATATTTGCAAAATCAGGCATTCTTTCCAAGGCCTTGCTTGAGGCAATTACTCCCTTCACTGCCTTTGCCTTGTACTTGTTCAATAAAGCGTTAACGCTTGGCTTGTCTGTTGCAACTCTTGCAGCATCAGCCGTTGCAGAAGGCAGTTCTCTCTCGTTGATTTTTTCCTTGAATTTTACTATTAATTCTCCAGGCACGAAGAAAGGAAAGCCTTCCTGAAACTCTGCCTTCTCTTCAAGNNTATGCAGCGACTGCAATCTGCGCGATGAAAAGAAACTTGGCCAAGCCAATCTTGGCTTTTTTTGAAAGCATCCAATACCTTAAGAAATCCAGAATATTTAAACATTTCCTTTAGTTTTTTAAGAAAAAAATTGCTTAAAACTTGAAAACCCTTAAATACTAGTTTTGGCACTTTAGATAGGTATGGGATTTTTGGATTTGCTGAAAAAAAGCAAGGAAGAAAAGCAAGGCTTGGAAAAGCCAGTGGAAAAATTCTCTCCGCCACTGGAAGAGAAAATACTAAGCCTTACAGCCCAAGGAAGGGCGAGCGTTGTGTTCAATGCAAGAAAGAACGCTGAAAGAACAAGCTTTCCAGGATATTCCTTCAACTCAATCGGAAGATACATTGACGGAATAGTGAGAGGAGAGGACAAGGAATTTGTTATGAAAAAATGCAATTTAGACCTTCTCACTGCTGAAGCATTGGACAAGATTATCGAGAAAGAAGCTGATAAAGTGCTTTACTGAATTTAAAAAAAAAGCCGGATTTTAAAAAAAGAAAAAAATAGCGGATTTTTTTACTGCAAATCCGCTGGGCTTACTTCCTGCACGTCATCAAGCGCTGTAAAGCCAGTGATTTCATTGCTTAAAGAGTCATCAAGCGAGTTTTCGCTCGCGAGCAGTGACTCGTCAGCTTCCAGGCCGCTTGATTGAGCCAGCAAGTCTTCTGGAGCAATCGGCTCAATGTCAGGAACGTTGTTAAGCTCGTTGTCCAACTCTGTGCCAGAGCTGCCA
>DUFJ01000084.1 GCA_013331925.1 Candidatus Iainarchaeum sp. | reverse complement strand
TAAGGGAAAAGTCATTGAGGTAGAGGCTTCAGAGCCCCCAATTCCGATCTATAAGAAAGTCTTGAAAATTTTAAAAAAGTGAAAAGCGTTTTAGAGAAGCATTGCAAGAGCAATGCTTGCTGCAAGCGCAAGGATTGCGCCAAAAGCCTGGTGCTTTTCAATCCTTTCCTTGTTGATGTAGACTCCCAAAAACAATCCTATTGCAGGATAGCTTTCTGTAATTGCTGTAATGATTCCAAGCTCGCCTTCAAAAACAGCGATTGCGAAAAAAAACCATGCAAGGGTGTCTATAACGCCCATTGCGATTATTGGCTTGCTGAATTTTTTCCAATCCAATTCAAGCTTTTTGAAAGCATGGCCTTTCCAAATCAGGAAAATGCAAAGTATTGAAAAAACAACGTAAGGCCCCCAGATTGCCATTGCCGGAGAAATCTGCCTTGAAGAAGCAGCTGTCAAAAAATTAATCAAGCCCATTGCAACAGCGCCGAAAACCCCCAAGATTACGCCCTTCTCGAACATTTTCGGAATGTTTTTCAAATGGCGCTTTTTCACGGCCATCAGGACAACTCCGAAAAAAGCAAGAATGATTACAAAAAGCTGCAAGGGAGTCAGGAATTCCTTGAAGAAAACAATCCCGAAAAGTATTGTGATTGGAAGCTCTATCTCCAAAATAACTTCAATCACTGAGAGCTTTCCCTGCTTTAAAGCCTCCAAGTCAAGCATTGCAGCGATGAAAGTCGCTAATCCAAGCAAGACTATTAAGGCAAGGTTTTGGGGCTCCAAAAGCAAGCCAATATCGTTCAAAGCCAAAGGAAACAAAATGACTATTCCAATCAAACCTATGAAAAGCAAGGACTCAATGTCTCCAATTCTTCTCACGCTTTTTTGAATCAGAAAGTCCCCAAAGCCCCAGCAAATGACCGCAGCAAAAGCTGCCAAGACCGCAAGCTCTATCATGGTTTAATGAAAGAAGTCTTAGTATAAAAAAATTGGCTTTAAGGCCTTAAGGAATGTTTTAGGAAAACGTTTTTGTAATAGCCGCAGTGCTTTTGCAAAGAGCAGGCAAAGCAGTTTGGAGAGCGAGGAAAGCACTTTCTCTGGCCGAATTTTACCATCAGCTCGTTTATTTCAAGCCAGTATTTTTTCGGAAGAACTTTCATTAAAGCCTGCTCTGTTTTTTCAGGAGTTTTTTCTTCAACAATTCCCAAGCGGTTGCTGATTCTGTGAACGTGCGTGTCAACGGCTATGGCCGGAATGCGGAATGAAAACGCAAGCACTATGTTTGCTGTTTTTCTCCCGACTCCTGGAAGAGAAATTAATTCGGGAAGGGTTTTTGGGACTTTCCCATGGAATTTTTGCAAAAGAATTTTGGAAATGCGAATAATGCGTTTTGCTTTTGTCTTATAAAAGCCGACTGGAAAAATAAGCTTTTGCACTTCGCGCACTGAAGCTTTGGAAAGTTTTTTGGCATTTGGGAATTTTTTAAACAATCGCACGGAAGCTGGAAAAGTGGTTGAATCTTTTGTACGAGCGGAAAGAACTGTAGAGATTAGGGTTTTGAAAGGCGTTGGGTGCAGCACTGCTGGCTTTGTAATGCCGATTTCCTTGCGCAAAAGGCGCATTATCGCGTGAATGTTTTTTTAAAAAAGAATTTTCTGGAATTACTTGCTCAAGGCTTCCCAGAGCACTTCATCCTTGTCCTTTATAGTAATTCCTTTTTCAGTAATTTCAAAAGGATGGACTTTCTTGCTGTGCGAAGTGCCGCGCATTTTGCGAACGTGAATGCTCCTGTTTGGCGGAGTGAAATACATTGCAATGATTCCGTCAGACACGAACTCTTCAACGCCGAATGCTGAAAAGTCAGTCCTGCCGCTGCCTGTTTCAGTAGTGAGGAGCGAGGTGCATTCAAGCTGTTTCAGGGAATCGCAGAAATTGTAAAGAATGTTTCTCACAGCGGCCTCGCCTCCAAGCCTTGCAGCGAATGCAGTAGTGCTGTCCACGACAAGGCGTTTTGCATTCAATTCCTTGACCATTCTGGAAATAATGCGAAGCTCTGCCTCAATCTGCTGCTCTGCAAGGGCTGGAGAGGTTGCTGTAAGGTTCAGGCGGTAAATCTTCAAGAGGCTTTTATCCTGCAATTTCTTGAAATCCCAGCCAAAGCTTTCCATGTCCCAAGCGATTGTTTTAGGACTGCCTTCAAAAGTAATGTAAACTCCGGCCTCGTTGTACTTTACTGCACCATTGTACAAGTACTGCAATGCAAGGATTGTCTTTCCAGTTCCAGCAGAGCCTGAAAGCAGGACGCTCGCGCCTTTAGGAATGCCTCCCTGCACTAGCTTGTCCAATCCTTCAATTCCAGTAGGAACTCTCTCCACTAAAAACTCCCCTTTTATTGCAGTAAAGTAATAGCTTTGGTTTTCCAAGATTTTTAAGACTTGCGCAAAAAAGCCAAAAAAACCGCTTGGAAGGCTTTAAAAAGGCTTTTTTTGAAAGAATGCTTTTAGTGGGAAAGTTGGCAAGCAAGAAAGCGATAATAGCTTTAGTGATTGTAATCGCAATTATTGCGATAGCCGGCCTTGCTTACTATTTCATTCTCGCAAAGCCGTTCTCTGCAGTTCCGGCAAAGCTCTCCTTAAGCCAAGGAAACGTGCAGGTCTTAAGGAACAACAGCTGGCAGAATGCTGTTGAAGGAATGCAGCTTTTTGAGAAAGATTCTGTAAAGACTGGAAGCGATAGCAAGGCTTCCATACTGCTTTTTGAGGCAAGCATCGTAAGGCTTAATGAAAACACTGAAATTGAAATCTCCAAGCTTGTTGATGCCGGAGACTTGAAAAACAATTCAGCCACGCTTGCGCAAAAAGCAGGCAGGACCTGGAGCAAGGTCTTGAAAATTTCAGGAGTGAAAGAGTACGCTATCGAAAGCCCTACAGCGATTGCAGCAGTCAGAGGAACAGCTTTTGACTTCTGGATTCAGGCAGCAAGAGTGATTGTAGGAATTGCTGAAGGAAGAGTGCTTGTAAAAGCTGGAGGCATTGAGGAATTGCTTGAAGAGGGAAAGCAGGCTGTTGTAGAAAATGGGGCGATAAGGATTGAGGACTTTGTTGAAGACTCTTGGGTTTTGGAAAACAAGCAGGCTGACGAAATTTTCAAGCAGGAATTAAAGCAAAAGCTCAAGGAAAGGTTTGCAACACTAATTGGAATAGCAAAAGCGCAGTATGGATTAAGCGACGAGCAAATAGACTCTTACATTGAGCAGGCAATAAGCCAGAATCTTGGAATTGAAGACCTGGAAAAGGCAATGTCAAGCCAGGGCGCTTCAATGCCTTAAAGGCTGATGGTTGTTCTGAATGAGAAAGGCAGGGCTTTTCAAAAACAAGCTCTTGCTTGCGCTATTGCTTGCAATTTTCACAGCACTTGTTCTCTCAGCGCTTTTTGAGGCAGGCTTTCTGTACAGCATTCAACTGAAAATATCTGACAGGCTTTACTCAGAAAAGCCAGGATTGAGAGAGATAGTGATTGTGAAGATTGATGACGAGAGCATTCAAGAGATTGGAAGATGGCCTTGGAGCAGGAGAGTTTTTGCTGAATTTCTGCAGAAAATCCCGGAAAGCGCTGTAATCGGGATTGATGTTTCATTCTTTGAAAAATCAAACCCTGAAGATGATGAACTGCTAGCGCAAGCCTTGCAGGGAAGGAAAGCAATTCTTGCTGAAGAGTTCAAAAGCTTTGAAAGCATTGAAGGAAGACTTTACGGAAAAGAAAAACTCTCTCCAATTGAGGAATTGGATGCTGAAGCAGGGTTTGTGAACCTTTACACAGACTTTGATGGAGTTTCAAGAAGCTTTCCTCCAGCGATAAAAACCGCTGAAGGGATTGAAAAAGGCTTTGCGCTAAAGATTGCGGAAAAATTCCTTGAAACAGGGCTGGCAGCAAGCGAGGGAAAAAAGCTCGCGGTGTTTTCAGCCTCGCAGGAAAGCTTCCAAACTTACGGTTTTTCAGAAGTGCTTGAAGGAAAAGTTGATGCAGGAGAGCTTGAGGGAAAAATAATACTTGTTGGGGCAACAGCTCCAGACCTGCATGACGAGATAATCTCCCCCTTGAATGGCGGAACAGTAATGCCTGGAGTGATAGCGCACGCGAACATTCTGCAAATGCTATTGAAGAACGAAAGCCTAAGCAAGATGCAGGACAGCGAGGTGCTGGCAATAATTTTCATTTTTGCGATTGCAGTCGCGCTATTGCTCGCAAGGCTTAAAATCTGGATTGCTGGAATTGCAAGCGTTGCTCTTGCAATAGGCTTTCTGGCTTTTGCTGTTTTAAGGTTTGAGAACGGAGTAATAATGAATATTGTTTTTCCCGCGCTTTCAATATTTGCAACTTTCGGGATTGTTTCAGCAGGCTTTTATGTGATGGAGGAAAAGCAAAAGCAATGGGTGAAGAGCATTTTTGGAAAGTACGTTTCAGAAAGCGTTGCGAAAGAAATTTTGGAAAAAACAAGCGCTGACGAGGTAAGGCTTGGGGGAAGCAGGAAGTATGTTACGATATTGTTTGCAGACATTCGCGGATTTACAAGCATGAGCGAAAAGCTCCAGCCTGAAGAGGTTGTGGAATTATTGAACACCTACCTCTCAAGCATGACAAANNATGGCTGTCTTTAACGCGCCTTTAGAGCAGGAAAACCACCAGCTGCTCGCAGTAAAGGCAGCATTAGAAATGCAGAAGGCAGTTGCTGAATTGAACGCCAAGCTTGGGAAAAGCCTGCAGTACGGAATCGGAGTAAACTCTGGCTTTGCAGTTGTAGGAAACATCGGGTCTGAAAAAAGGCTTGAATACACAGCAATCGGCGATTCAGTCAATACAGCCTCAAGGCTTTGCGGAATTGCTGAAGGAGGACAGGTGTTGGCAAGCCTGGAAACCTTTAATGCAGTAAAAGACAAGGCTTTGGCTAAAAAAATAGGCAGCCTGAAAGTGAAAAACAGGAAAAAACCAGTAATGGTCTTTCAAATACTTGAGTTAAAGCCTGAAGGTTTGAAAGATTGAAACCAAATGTTTAAAAACAAAAAACCACTCTTTCTATTGAACATGCAAGCTATAGAGCAGCCTTTTGTGCAAAGCGAAAGCCTTGAGCAGGAAAAGCCTGTTGACTTGGTTGAATTGATTTACGCTCCGGACTGGAAGACAATGCTAATTGATTTGGTGCAGGGCGAAAGAATGGACCCTTGGAACATTGACGTTACAGAGCTTGCTGGAAAGTATTATGCTAAAATCCAAAGCCTTTCAGGAACAAGCCTGCGCATTCCTGCAAATGCAATGCTTTGCTCGGCAATCCTGCTGCGCTTTAAAGCGAAAAGGTTGAGGATTGCAAGCATTGAAGAGATAGAGGATGAAATGCAAAAGGAAGAGAACGCAAGGAATGCGAAATTGTTTGACGCTTTCGAGCCTGTCCTGAAAAACCCTAGAATGCTGAGGGAAGGAAAGGTAAGCCTTAACGACTTGGTGCTGGCAATTGAGGGAATGATGGAAAAAACAAGGGAAAAAGCGTTGAAGAAAAAACTTTCAATGCCTGACTTCAAAATTCCTTTAGAGACAGAAAACATTGAGGAAAAAACTCAAAAGGTAATGGAGCTAATAGCAAATAATGCTGACTCCAAGGGCTTGTGCCTTTTCAGCCATTTAATCATTGGAAAAACTGTTCCGGAAATAGTGGACACTTTTGTTCCAGTGCTTTTTTTGTGCAAGAATGGAAAAATCAACGCCTGGCAGGAAGAATGGTTCGGGGAAATATTCATTTCAGTGGTAAAAAATGATTAAACAAAAAGAATCAAGCCCTGGAAGGCCTTTTGGCAGGAGATTCATGTTTTTGACTCCAGAAGCAGAAGCAAGGGAAAGGCTTGCAAATTCAAGGATTGGGGCTAGTTTAGTAATTAGGGGGCAAACGTTTGTGAGAACTCTAGTTGGAGTAAGGCGTGTCGGGCGCCCTTTGATGAATGAAATAAAATAAGGGAGAACCAAGGCCAAAAAAGATTTTAATGGTTTTGGCAAATGACGAAAACAGTGATAGTTTAAAATAAGCCAACACTGGCAAAATTCTAGTGAAAAGACGATTTTACCTGGATTCGAATGTTTTCATATCCTTTGTCAGAGAAGAGATTGACAAAGCATTCAATCTAAGGTTCCAAGAAAGCATGGATTTTTTCAAGCTCTGCAACCAGGGAAAGCACGAGGTCGTTCTTTCAAAATTGTTCTTTGCGGAAGTGCAAAAAATAACTGCCTTAAAGAAAGAACTGGTTTTGGAAGAATTTAAAAGGCTGGAAATTGAAATCAAAGAAACTGGGACAATGCCTGATGAAAAGCTTGCTTTTGAAATAGTAAAAGAATGCGGCATACACTATTCTGACGCTTTGCACGTGGCTTTTGCCATAGGAAACAAGGCAGATTTCATAATCACTTGGAACAGGAAAGACTTTGAAAAAACAGGAAAACTCGTGAAATGCTTGACGCCTAGCGAGATTTCATCAAATCTGTAGCAAGCTTGTCTTTTTCAGCTCTTGAGAGGTCAGCCCTGAACCTTGCTTTTTTCCTAAGCCGTTCTCTAGCAGCAAGCAATTCCTGCTCAATATCCTTTACAAGATTGTATTCCTTGTTCAAGGCAAAGATTCCCATCCTCAAGGCTTCAGTCCTAGAGCGAGCCAGCCCTAACTGCACTGCTTTTTCAAGAATCAACTCGCTAACGCCTTCAAAGGCAACAGTGGTCCTAACCATCATTCCACCAAAAAATGCATTCTAATGCATTTTTAATGCATCAAAAAGCATAAAAAGCTTGCTTTTCCTGCTGTTTGTGCAAAAACCCAGAGATTGATTTTTTAATATCTATCGCCTTCAAGCTTTTAGAAATCCATGGATGAAACAGCAAAAATAATAGAGGCAGCACTGTTCACAAGCCCAAAGCCTTTAACGCTTACAGACCTATACAATCTCACAAAAAAGAACGTTTCAGAATTAAGGATTGCGCTGAACGAGCTTATTGAATTCTATAACAGGAACGAGTCTGCATTGGAGATAGGAGAAACAGTGCAAGGCTTTCAAATGAAAGTGAGGAAGGAATGGGGAGAGAAAGTAAGCCATTTGACTAAAGCTCCAGAATTAAGCAAGGGAGTTTTGAAAACATTGGCTTTCATCGCGTACAAGCAGCCAATGAAACAAAGCGACTTGGTAAAATACCGCACGACTTCAGCGTATGATGAAGTGAAGGTCTTGGAAGAGAAAGGATACATTACCAGAGAGCCTAAAGAAAGGACTTTCATTGTCAGGACAACGAAAAAATTCTTGCAGGAATTCGGCGAAGACTCTTTGACTTTGAAAGAGAAGGAAAAAATCAATCAACCTTGACTTTCTTTCCCTTCGGCTTTTTCAGCTCTTTTCTCTTGAAAGCAAGCTCTAAAATCCCGTTATTGAAGGAAGTTTTTGAAGGCAGTTCTTGAAAGCCTGAAGGAAGCAAGACTTGCTTGAAGAATTTTTCCACTCCA
>DUFJ01000083.1 GCA_013331925.1 Candidatus Iainarchaeum sp. | reverse complement strand
GTGGACACTTTCGTGCCAGTGCTATTCCTTTGCAAGAATGGAAAGATTAACGCCTGGCAGGAAGAATGGTTCGGGGAAATCTTTATTCAATTAACCAAGGAGAGCGATTAGTCAAAGAACCGGTTTTTCGGCTTTCTTAAAAAGTTTTCTACATCGCAACCATAATAGTGGTTGAACCGTCAAGATTCAATCCAACAGTCTGGCCAACCATAAAGTTCAGGAATTCTTTCCAATTCTCTTTTCCAATCTTTTCAATAACTTGCTTCTTGTTCAAGCAATCACTACCTTGAATGGTTTTTTCCCTGCTTTTCTTATTTTTTTCTCTTTTTCCAGCTTTTTTATTTGGTTTCTTATGCTTGTTTCAGAGAAATCGATTTTTTGCCTTATTTCTCGGATGCTTATTGGCTTTTTTGCCAAATAGAGCATTGCTTTCTCCAAGCAAATGCTGGAAATTTTCTTGGTTATCGGTATTTTAATGTTCATTCTTTTCTCCAAAGTTTCAAGATGGTGAAGGATTGCTAGTTCTTGAATACCTTTTAAGTTTTTTTCTTGCGCGATTATTTCATCAAGCATTATTTTCCAATTCAAAACAGTCTTCTGCAGAATGGTTTCACAATCCACCAAGTCTGAGTCTCTTGAAGAAACGCTTTTCAGCAAGAATATATCTTCAAGCGAAGTCAAGTAAAGTTCTATCCTGCCATCTGTCATTTTTTTGCTCCTTTCCTGCATTCTTTTGCTGAATTTCAAGGCATTGCATATTTTTTTTGTAAAAATGTCCATTCGAGGGAATCCTTTCTTTTGGAGCATTGAGGAAGTTTCAAGCTGGTTGTATTGCAGTTCCCTTTCAGCAACTTCCGCAAACCCGTTCTTTTTCAAGGCATTAATCAAAATGCTTGATTGCTTTTCTGAAGCCAGAACAACGTCAACGTCTTTGGTAGAATTTTTTGCCTTATGCTCAATTAAAGCATTCCCGCCAATGAAATAAACGCGTATTCTCTCGCTTGCTTTTTTGCTTGCTTCATTGAAGATTGCTTGAATTAGTTTTTGACCGTATCTGGGGCTTGTTTCTATGCCATAAACTCTTGCTTTTTGCATAAATTCTTCCTTTAAAAGGAAAAAGCCCGGATGTTTTACTGGCTGGTCTTCCAAGTAAGCTATAATGTCCAGCCAAGCCCCCATTACCCCTAGTTTCTCGCAATTTTTCTCTATTTTGCCAACATCAAATTTTGCCTTGTTTTTCAAATAGAATAATATGCAAAGCATTAGGTCATTCGCGTTTTTTGAAAACTTTATCGCGTGAGAAAGAACATCTTCAATGCTTAGCTCCTTTCTTGGAAAGTAAACCTGCTTGAAGGCAGGATTAATCATTAGCCCAAACTCAGTAAATCTTGAAAACCCAGTCAAGATACCGTCAGTTGGAAAATCAAGCGGCAGGCTTTGCAGCCTTTCTTCACCGTTCTTCCAAACAAATTCCTGAATGCTTCTGTTCTTGACTAATAAAAGAAAATCAAACAATGAAGAATTTAATTTTGCAAGGACATATTTGTTGCCTTGCTTTGACAAGAACTGCGCAAACTTGTTCAGTTTATGGCTTGTTTGGGCATTGGACAAGCTTGTTTCTCCAGCCAATTCGACAGTGGTTTTAGGATCTGTCAAGCTTGAAAGCCATTCAATGTTTTCCTTGGTTAACAATTCAACATTAAACCCGTCAAAAAACATTCTTTTGAGAAGTGCTGAAACCTGGCCATCAAGCAATGAAACACTCATTTTACTCTTCCCCTCAACAACAACGCCGAGCCAAAGCAAATCCTTGATGCTTTTTTGGTAAGTATAGCTGGACACTTTTAATTTTTTCAGGCTCCCGCTGTCAATTCTCCCATTAATTAACAGTTCTTTCAGGATTTTTGAATTCATAATAATCTGTGATTAATTACTATTTATAAGCAAGTGTTTATAAAACATTGCTGAAAAACAACAATAAATCACTAACTGCTTAATTGCATTTTAATCCGCTTTTAGTAAATTTACCACTAAAATCGCACAAAAACAATATTTAGCATTTCACAGGCCTAACCTTCAAAATTAGGCTTTTATTCAACAACCACCTAATAAACATAATGACAAGAAACTTGATAAAACACTAGTACTGATGAAAACTCACCCTGGCGATTCTTGCAAAAACGTTGAAAAATACAAAAACCGACCAACCCTGCTTTGAACTCAAGCTGGTTTGGGGAGATATTCATTTCAGTGATAAAAAATGATTAAGCGGAAAGAACCAATGTTTGGAAGGCCGCTTGGCAGAAGATTCATGTTTTTGACTCCAGAAGCAGAAGCCCGAGCAAGGCTTGCAAATGAAAGAGTTGGGTCTAGCGTAGCAACCAGAAGCGGGCAAAAGTTCAAGAAAACTTTGTTTGGAATCATTAAACTCAGGCAAGAAAAGGAAGCAAGCGTTTAGCCTTAATCTCCCAAGGCAGTTCTGGCAGAATAGGAAGTAATGCTTTGCAACTGCTCTCCAATGCCTGAATCTTTCCCGTAAGAAACCAGGATTTTGTCAAGGTTTTTCGGAACATAATTGCCAAGCTGGCTGTTTTCCACTCCGTTGACAAAAAGCCTCAGCTTGTTTCCTGAATTGCTGCAGTAAAGCTGCGAATTAAAGCCAAAACAGCTTTCCTTAAAGCTCATTCCAATGCTTTCAAAAAAAAACCATAACGGAACATTCCTTGCGTGGATGTGAATTACATTGCCGGTTTCCGCGGGATTTTCTCCAGACTCTACGTGAACGTAAGAGCTTTTCACAAAATATGCAGGATTGTTGAAGTTAATCGCCTCGTTGTTAAGGTATACTTTAAAGTCAGCGTGCTCGTGATTAGTGCCTAAAGTTCCGCAAAAAGCGCACTTTCCTTCGCTCTTTAGGCTTTGGGTGCGCAGGATGTCAAAAGCGGTCATTTTAGACCTGTCATCTTCCGGGCCTGCAGAGGCTGAAAGAAAGTAAAAGCCAGCCCCGATTAAAACAACAGCCAGGACAGCGCCAGACAAAATTAAGAAATTATTATTAGAACTACCCACTGCCACACCTTAGAAGCAATCGCTCAAAAAAAAGAAACCCAAACACTATTTAAACCGCCAGGCTTTTACGCTTTTGCCATTGGAGAAATCTTAACCAGTTTGGCAAATGACGAAAACGGCAATAATAATTATATTGTATCAAATACACTAAGTGGGTGCTTGTTTGGAAGAGAAGAAAATCATTNNTGCGCTTGAAGAAAGAAAAAAACGCCGTAATTCTGGTCCACAATTACCAGAACCAAAAAATCTACCAAGTGGCTGATGTTATAGGGGATTCTTTCGAGCTTTCAAAAGCCGCTGCGAAAACAGATGCTGAAATTATAGTGTTCTGCGGTGTTGACTTCATGGCTGAAACCGCAAAACTTTTGAACCCAGAAAAGAAAGTCTTGCTTCCGGAGCAAAGCGCAAGCTGCCCAATGGCAAAAATGGTTTGCGGGGATGAAATAAGGGAATTGAGGAAAAAACACCCAAAAGCTGCAGTCGTGAGCTATGTTAACACGCGCGCTGAAACAAAGGCAGAGTCTGACGCTTGCTGCACGTCTGCAAATGCGGCAAAAGTAGTAAACTCTCTGGAAAATGAGGAAATAATATTTACTCCGGACAAAAACCTTGCAGACTTTGTACGGTCAAAAACCAGCAAGAAAATCATCTCCTGGCCAGGATACTGCTGCGTTCACGAAAACATAAGCCCCGAAGCCATAAAAAGAATGAAGAGCAAGAGAAAAAAAGCGTTGGTTCTTGNNGAACATGGTAGCAAGGCTGCGCAAGGAGGTTCCCGGAAAAAAGTTCTACAGTGTTCAGGCAGTTTGCAGGCAGATGAAAAAAACAACTCTAACATCAGTGCTTGACTCCCTAAAATTTGAAAGGAATGAAATAACAATTCCAAAAGAATTTTTTGCAAAAGCAAGAAGTTCGCTGGAGAAAATGCTAGAAATCGGGGCTTGAAAAAGCAAGCAAATGCTTTTTTAACAATTCCTGCCTTCAAAAGATAGACACGCATGAATGACACCGCAAAATTGATTGAAGCCGCATTGTTCACAAGCCCAAAGCCTTTAA
>DUFJ01000054.1 GCA_013331925.1 Candidatus Iainarchaeum sp. | reverse complement strand
AAGGGTTAGCAGGAGTTGTTCGTTGAATTCGCCGTTATAGTCTTTCACAAAGTAGAGTGCTTTTTGCGCTGCCTTGGCTTCCAAAACCTCATCTAAAGGCTTGTTGGGCGAGATGTTTTCTCCAAGCAAGAGTTCGACTTCTTTAGGCGTTAAAGTAGAGCCTTCAATGCTGTTGGTGTTGTAAACAAAAGCCATGACGAAGTTTTCGTCAAACTGCTCCTGCACTATGTTGTTTTGCTTGTTGTATCTTTTCCAGAATTCTGAATTGATNNCTCCAATGTACTTTCTTAACGCCTTTCTTGTTCCGTCGGCTAAAGTAATGTTTTCTGCCAAGTAATAGTATGTTTTTTTTCCTCTCTTGCTTTTTGTCAAATAAACCATAACAACATGTTACTCAAATAAGCTTATAAACCCGCGTGTAACACAAGAAAGAGAGTAACATAATTGTTACTCAAAATTAAAAACAAGCCCCGAGTAACATGCCCTAAAGAGTAACACCAAAAACCCTCAAAATCGCATTCTCTGCACTTTCCAACCGGTTCTTTCACGTGCTTTCAGTTAAAATTGCTTTTTACTTTTCGGCCTTTTTGAAAATTTTGAAAAACTCGCTGATGAAGTTTTGCGAGCCCTTGGAAACCCTCGAAATAGGCTGCGGAGCAGAATACTTTTCCCCATCCTTTGCGAAAATTGCCTCCCCGGCTTTCTTCCCAACTGTCCTAAAGCCTTCCTCAGCAAACTTTAATCCAGTACCTACGGAAGGCTTTGCTTTTTCAATCAAGTCCCACTCTTTCTCTAATCCCTTCCTTGTCTTTTCAGCAGTCCTTCCAGCCTTTGAGTTTGCCTTGAGCAAAAGCCAGTGAAAACCCACGAGCAGGCTTACTGCCAAAAAAACCCAGGCAATTCCTGGCAGTCCTGTATTGAAAAGCACTGCTGCAATAACCAGAAAGAATGCAAATAGAGTGAAGTGAAGGCTTGGCATTAATAGCCTCCTCCGCCAAGGCCTCCGTAGCCTCCATAACCGCCGCCGCCCAAGTCATCCATCCCCCCATAGCTTCCGAAAGCGTCTCCAGGAAACATTTCAGCAGGCTTTTGCTTCTGCTTCAAATGAGCTATTACTGCAATTGCAACCAGGACTCCAAGCACTGGGAGGAAAAAATCCTTCAACGAAGAGCCTGCAGCGAAAAAGTAAAGGAATGCTGAAACAGCAATCAAGAGTATGGAGCCTGTGAAAGACTTCATTGTAATTATGAGCACTATCACTATCAGGAATACAATCCAATCCTGCTTGAGCTGGAATGCAAGAAATACGAGCAAAATCCCGATCAAGAGATTGAAATAATCCATTCCTTTCCCCTTACTTGTTTATTACCTGGATTTTTTCAAAAATTTCCTTTCCGAAAGTCGCGAATATGAACAATAAAACCCCGAGCCAGATTAATTCAGGATTTGTGTAAAATGTAATATAAGAGATTATTAATGCAAAGATTACCGCAAGCTTTGCGCTTCCCAAATTGCTTTTAGCCCATGAGAAAATCCACACGAATGTGAAAATTGCTAAGGCAATCCAGATATTTCCCCAAACGTCAAGCAATGGCAGCATGTTCTTACCTCATATATTTTAGCTCTTGAAAGTGTTTAAACCTTTCGCGCTTCCTACCTGAACCTTGTCCCCACACCCCACATTATGACGCTTCCAAACCCTACTCCTAGCAATATCTGGAACACCCAAAGCGAGGATGTGACAAGCAGGTATTTGAAAACAAGAAAGTATATGAGAATTCCGCTGATTATCCATGTAGGAATTCCGTCCCCAAGGTAAGCCCTTACTGTTGAAAAAACCATGAAAACCATTATGAGAGCGAAAAGGTATTTTGCAGGCGGGAAGATTGTTATTATCACTGGAGGAATCAAGAGTACTACTGCAAACGCTATAAGGATGAAAATCAACACGTTTCCTTGCGAGTTCATTCCTAACGCCCTCTTCTCATCATGTTCTGCAGCATTCCTGCTGCTTGATGCCCTGCATGCCTTGCCTTTTCCATTGCCGCTGTCTTTTCTCTCAATTCATTCCCTGTAAGGTCCGGCTTTTCACCCTCTTGAGCTTGTTGCTGTTGTGGAGCTGATGCTGTGATAAAGAAAAAGTCAACCAGCAAAGTTGAAAACCCAATCATTAAAAGGCTGTAAAGAATGAACACTATTTCCGAAAGCCCCGGTATTATAAAAAAGACAACGTAAAAAACCACCAGGATTACAACCATTGAGAGCAGGCCTTTTCCCAAATGGTTGAGCACAAAGCTCATTATGGAAACCATTATGAAAATCTGTATCACGAACTGGAAGTCTGAAAGAATGCCCAATAGCGCGAGCTCAAGCATTGTTGAAAACCTGCAAAAGCATTAAGGGTTTTGGGATTAAAAAACATTCTGCTTCAGGTTTCAGCCAATGCAGGTCTTTCCGGCTTCCAGACCGTTGCTGAATCCTGAAATGCTTCTCTGGCTTCCTGCCTGGCCGAAAACAGCTTTTGGATTCCACCAGAATCTTGTCCTTACTCCAGTGTTTGTGACGCAAACCTTGCTGTCTCTTACAAGCTGGAAAATGTCTTCAACACTTGCGACATTGCTTGAGAGAGAATTTTTCTGCATTGTAGAAATTCCGTTCAAAGCAATGCTCGAGCCTTCAGAGTCAGGGCTTATGAAGCTTAAGGAGCCTGAAGGCTGCACTGCCTGCAGGTAATGCTGCTGCGTGCTTGGAGTATAGAAAATAGTCCGCAGGAAATTGTCGCCAGTCTTTTCAACATTCTCCCAGTCTACAGCGTACGCTGTTTCCCAATTATTGATGTTGTCTAACGCTGTAGCTTTCCTGTCAGGCTTTTCGTCAAAAACCTGGATTAAAGGCAGACCTGAAAAGTCATAGCAGTTGCCTCCCACACTCCATAGCGCAAGCGAGCTTCCAACAACTGCTGGAGTGCCTCCCTGCAATGCGTTATAGAATGCTGAAAACTTTTCGCTTGTTTTCTCGCTTGCTGTTATTTTCATAACTACTGGAGTTGCCAAATTGCGTGAAAATTCCAGGTCTTTCTCGCTGCTTGCTTTAGTCTCAAGGCTTAACAGATTTCCTCTCCTTGTCAGGTCATTGTTCAAGTTTTTGAGATTGCTTTCAACCCTTGTTTTTACCGCAGCAATCGCATTGCTTCCAGCATCAGGGCTTGTTCTTGCAGGAGTTGGGGAATTATCAATAAGCACTATATCGTCCTGGTTCTGGAAGCTGCTTCCGTACCCTTGCCTGTTGTATGAATCTCCCTCTAATCCAATCTGCCCGTTCAACGGCATGCTGTAGAACGGAGAGCTTGGAGAAGGCTCTTTAATAAGGTAAAAGCTGACTCCAACTGCTGCTTTTGCGTTTCCATTGCCATCAAACAGCCTCCAATCGTCCGCAAAGTATGCTCCCACATCAATCCTGTACCTTCCAGAAGCCCAGATTTTTTCAGAATCAAAATACTTGTTTGTGAACTGTAATTGGTTATCGTCAAGCAAGTATTTCTTGAATCCAGTAGTGTTGTCCTTGAAGAATTGCGAGGCATCAGCAAGGCTTTGGGTTTCATAATAATTCACAAAGTCTTTCCTGAAATCCATCGAGAACGCATCCTTCATTAGAAGCGCATCATAATGCAATAGTTTTCTTAAGGCATTCAGGTCTGGAATCGCTTGAGTCCAGCTTACATTCCCTGCTGCTTCAACAAACTTTTCAATCACAGGCTTTCCAGTAGCAATGTCTGTTGTCCTTTCAATGTCGCATCCCAAAGCTTCAATCAAGGCTTCAACATCTGGGTTTGTTTCAAGGATGAAGAAAGCGTTCCTGAAGACATTAGCGTCAATTCCCGCATTGTTTCCTGCAGCAGCGCTCAAGCTTGCCTCTCCAACATAGCCTCCGGCAGCAAGGTTCATCGGGCATTCCTTCACTGCCTGGGAGAACGGGGAAATGCTGATGTTTTGCAAACTGCAGGTTCCGCCAAAAGTTCCGTTAGTAAAGTTTACAGCGAGCGAAAGATTCACTATTGCATTCTGGCCAGTGTTGTTTGAGATTGTCACTGCGATACTGCTTTGGCTTTCTCCAAGGCTTTCCCTGAAGATTGACTTTATGAATGCCTGGTTCGCATCCAGCACCCTGCCTCCTGCTGTAACGTCTGCATTTCCGTCAACCATTGAAGCCTGCAATCCGCTTTCAGCAAGGCTTGAGATTGTTTCAGGGCAGACGTTTTCAAAGTAAGAGTTTTTCCTCAAGAACTCGTCGAAAAAATGCATTCTTTTAGTGAACGCAATAGAGAATTGCGTTGCATCGCAGTAAACGCCTTTTGGATTGTCTGCATCACAGCTGTCGTAATCAATTCCCTTTCCTGTAATCCAGCTCCAGTCAAGCTTTACTTTTGGGAGAGCTCCTTCTCCAGTCCTTCCCATCAAAGTGCTTGTGGAACAGTCTAGAGTGTCAAACTGTATTTTAGGAAGCTGCTGCCTTGTTTCCTTGGTTTTGAACCTTACATGGAATCTTTGAGCGTAGGTTTGCGTTGTTTCCTCGCATTTAATGTTCAGGTTTCCGTAATCGCTGTCATCACAAGTGACTTCAGCATCCTCGTGCGTTGCGTCTCCGTGAATGTGCTCTGTTGCCCTTACAGTCAGAATATCGTACAACGGCTCTTCTTTTTCAATTCCGTTGTTTGTGAAAACAATCCCTGCCTCCTGAATGTCGCCGCTAGTAGAACTGCTATCCAAATAAACATCGCTGACTTCCAGATTCCATTCAGGGCTTATCTCTTGCTGGTATTTTTCAAGCGCTAAAGGCTGCGCATCAGAAGCAATTACAACTCCAGAATTGTTGTCTACTCCTTTCAAATTTATTACGTAATCTGCCAAATCAACCTGAATGTCAGTGCATTCTGGCTCGCCTCCCCCAAGGAAAGAGCCTAAAAACGAGGTCATCATGCCTGCCACAAGGCTGCACGCAAGCCCCCAAATTCCATCTCCGCATGCAACGTACGCTGCCCATGCAACAACTGCTGAAGCAGCTCCTACAACAGCTCCTTCAAAGCCTCCAGTAGCATAACCTAAAGCCGCGCCAATTATTATTCCAACAATTGGCATTCCGCCAAACATTCCTTTACCGTTGCTTCCTAAAGAGCTGAGGCTTTCAGTTGCGACATTAGGGTCTCCTAAAGTTGAGCCAGTTTTAAACGACATTGACAGGACATGGCCTGTTTCAGTAGTAGTACCGCCCCCCAATCCCAAAAATCCTTTTGCTGTAGTTGCGATAGTGACTTTGCTAGTGAGTAGTGTTCCGATAGTTCCTGCCAGTGCTGCTCCTACAAAGTCTGAACTGCTTGCTGCTTCTGAATAATCGCAGTCTGTTGTGTTTACTGTAACGCTTTCCTGCAGCATTTCGTTGAACAATACTGTTGAGTCTTTGGCGCCTTTTCCAAGCATTATGAAGCCGTACTTGTCTAGAGTGAAGTACTTGCCGTCCTTTGGTTCTACTATAACATCATAAGTGGCAATTTTTTGCCAGCTTCTTCCAGGCACTTTAGCCTCTACTGTAATTCCGTACAATCCGTCAACGCTCTGCCTTCTTACAGTAATTTCCTTGCTTGCCTCTTTCAGGCTGCTTGTTGTCCAAGGCGAAACCTCAATTCCTCCAAGGCTTGTGCCTCCCTTGCAGTTTGCATTGCCTGCAGAATCCTGGCAGAAGCGCAATTGCACTGGAACGTTCTTGCAGTTTGCAGTGCTTACGCTGAAGGTTTTTTCCTCCTCGTCCCTTCCAATCCTTATTCCAGTGTCAGAGCCTGGCTCAAACTCTACGCATTGCGAGAGAGTTGTCACTAAAATTTCAGCATTTATCGGATTGCTTGCCCCAACACTTTTAGCTCCAGAATCTGTGAGAGTTACGGCATCAAACTCTACCTTGAACTTTGCCTCCTCGTTCAAATGCCCGGAGCTTGGGGCAAAGCTGATGATTGCGTAATACTCTCTCTCCTCAACAGGCCTTAAAGTGTCAAACAAGGTAATCCAGTCATTGTCCCTCAAGATTTCCGAAGCGCTGCTTCCAGTTTCAGGGTCAACGACATTTATTTGCACGTTCCCGATAGGGTTTGAAATCCACTTCAGCCTTGCCTTCAAAAACTTTACCTCAATGTCGTTTCCTTCAACAGCGCAGTTGTTTGCTATATAGAATTCCTTGCTTGTCAAATTTTCTTGAGTAAGGGTTTTCCATTCTTTAAGGCTTATTCCAAGGCATCCTGTCTCGTCAACATTGCCTCCTAATCCAATCTCTGCCTTTAATGGAATGTTGAATGCCCATTTCTTTCCAAGCTCTGGGCTTGTTGCTTCAAGATGCACGAAGCCTGAAACCTTAACCTCTTTTTCCAGCAAAGCGCTTGGAGAGATTGCAGCCTTTACTGTTATCACTTTAGAGTCATTTGGGGCAAAGGAAAGGTTTCCAATGAATTGCGCGAGGAAATTGTTCATCAAGTCCTCGTCAAGATAGCCTCCGAAGTTTCCTGTAATGCGGGCGTTGCTGATTACAAGGCTTATAGGAACCTTGTTTTCCGCTGTTGTAAGAAGCTCCTGGCTTTTCCTTCCCTTCAAGTCAAGCCTTGCCTCTAATTCTTCAGGGTCAAAGACAAGGATGTTCTCGTCAATCTTTCTTTCAAGAATCGCGCCTTCAAAGCCTTCCTTCTCTGCCTCTATCCTTATTGAAGTGCCTGGACTGCTTGAAGGAATGCTAAAGGAAGCGCTTCCAAGCCTGCTTGTTTTCTTTTCCCCAATAACTGTCTCAATCCTGTCAGGAGAAATCCTTGTGACTCTAACTGTCGCGTTCTCCTGCTCAATATTTTCCTGATTGACCACTATTGCGTTAAAGTCATTTCTTATGAATGCTCCGAGAAAGTCAGGCTCTAGAGACAGTGAAAGCTCATCCTCCGCGTTAACTGAAAACATAACTTCTCTCTCAAAAACTGTCTCGCTGTCAGCAATAATCCTAATATAGAATGTAGAGCTTTCTGCTTTTTTCGGCTGGAATCTCAACCTTACTTTTAATGTTTTGTTTTCCGAAAGTTCTAACACCTGCTGTTCCGGAATTTCAAAAGCATTCAGGCCTTCCTGTGAGGCTGGGGAGTTGTTTGCGTTTGTGAATTCATAATCAAGGATTTGCAGGACATCGCTTAGCGTTGCTCCGCTATTGTCTGAATTTTTCAGCTGGAAGCGCGCGTTGTTGTTTGCTCCGTAAACTTTTTTTGAAATATTCGAGATTTCAAAAGTGAAGGTGTACGCCTGGAATACTTTCAAATCGTAAGGCTCTTGGATGTTCAAGCCTTCGCTTTCATCGTATACTCTCTCGTTGTAATAGCAGAATCCGCTCTCGTCCTCGCATAATGCGTGCTTTCCCTCGTAGTATGGCTGGGTTTCAGGCAGTGCGTAAAGGCTTTGCACGCTTTCTGTCTCCAATGCAGTTCCAAGCCTTGAGTCAAAAGGGCTTCTGATAATTTCTCCGCTTGAGTTTTCCACCCAAGCCCTGTAGTGAAGCAAGAGCTCCTGGCCTGCTGTGACATTCTCTCTCACTTTCACTTCAGCGTCAATAAAGTATGTCGCGTTTGCTTTCGGGTTTTTTATTGAAACTTCTGCCCATTTGAAATCAGAGTTTGTGAGATTGTCTGGATTCAGGTCAAGGTCCATTCCGTCAGTCGGATTCCAGGAAGTTCCTTTTACTGCGATTGTTTCAGGGGCTTGCAAATTCCTGAAATAAAGCAAGTCGTTCTCTAAAAGGCTGCCTTTTTCCTTCCTTCCTGCCATTATGAAAAAGCCTGCTTTTTCAGGCTCTAGTCCTTCAGGAATATCAAGCTTTATTCTCGCAATATACCTTTGGCCTGCTTTTAACTCATTCTTTCTTGTTGTTCCATCCAGCCCGAAAAACCCCACTATTCTAATGTCCGGCTTGTCTCCTGGAATTGTCTTGCGCAGGCCTGCCTCTAAAGTCAAGGTCTGGGCTTTCAGAACTTGCCTTGAGGATGTTGTAAAGCTTGAAAATCCTTCCTTGCTTATTATCGCATACACTTTCTTGTCTGCCTTGAAAGCGTACTCTGCTTTTCCTTCAACAGCATCAGTCTCTAAAGAGCACGCTTCTCCATTTGCTTTAGGGCATTCTTTTCCAGAATCAGTCCTGAACTCAACCAAGGCATTAGGTATTGGCTGGTTTTCCTCATCCTTCACTATTACTTTCACGATTCCAGTCCCAATCTCCATTCTGATTGTTTGCTTTTTCAAAGCTTTAGGGTCTAGTTCAAAAGCATTGCCAGAATCTTTTTTTTCAGCAGGGTATTTCACAGCCCTCAAAAAATACCTTCCCTTTTTCAGGTTTGCAAACTTTGCAACTCCATTAACATCAGTTGTTTTTGGCAGCACTGGAGCGAGCAGTTGGGTTTCAGAATTGTAAACGCTTACTTCGGCATTTTCTACTGCAAGATTGTCCTCGTCTATCACCAAGGCTTCAAGCTTTCCGCAGTTTGCTGCTGTTTCAACGCATTTTTCAAGCCTTGCAGTAAAAGAGGCAGTTTGTGTTTTGAATTCTGCCTTTTCCTCAAAAGCCAGATAATCATCATGCAGCACTTGAATAGTGAAAGTTCCGTAATCAAAGAGCGCGATGTTCTTGTCAGAGTTTGAGTCTGTGATAACGCTTGCAGCAACGCTGCCTGAAGAATCAAGCAGTTTTACTTTTGCGTTTTCCACTCTTGCATTGCTTGCGGCATCCAATNNTTTGTTCTTGCGCTTTCAAACCTTCCAGCACTATCAGTCACTATTGCGTAATACTCTTGCTTTTCAACGCTTTCAAACTCCGCAATGCCGTCAGCGCTCTCTCTGCTTGCAATCTCAGTGTCTCCTGCGTATAGTGAAACGCTGAACGCCTCCCTTGCAGGCTCATTGCTTTCATTCAAAATCCTCACTATCACTTTTCCTTTCGGAACCTGCACTTCCTCAAGAGTTATCGTAAGCTCGCTTTGGGAAAGCCGCAAGCCGGTTTTTGTGCTAAAGCCTTGCGCGCNNAGGGGCATTCTTTAGGAACTTCAATGACAGCGCTTGCATTGGTTGTTTTAATAATGCCAGGGCTTAACTGCACTGAAGGGTTTAAAGGGCAGGAAAGCGTTATGGTCACTTCCTTTCCTTCAAGGCTTGCGCCAGTGGAGTCTGCAACGAACAAGTTAATGCGCGTTGGCGCCAGCACTATCGGCCTTTTCAGGACAAATGTTTTTTCAACTTTTGCCTTGTCCAGGAGAACTGTTTCAGAAATTGAGTCAAAGCCTTGCCTGTCAATCAATACTTTTACTTTCTCGCCAAGCCTTGCTTTTGAACTGCTGGCTTTCCCATTGGCATTTGTTGTAATGGTTTCGCTGCTCTTGTCTTCAAAAACAAGCCTTATCTCCTGCCCTGGAATAAGCTGGGCTCTCTCGTCCTTTACTATAACAACAAGTTCTGAAGCTTGCGGGGAGATTAAGGGCAGGACAAGCAATAAAACAACAGCTATTATAACGATTGCAACTGCTGCAAAAAAAGCCTTTGGAGGAATTCCCTTGCCTTCAAGCCAGTCAGCAATCCTGTAATAAAAGTCTGCAATCCCCATTGCTTTTGCCTTCCAAAAATTCTTTGCTTTGACTTAAATTACTCAATCAAAGTATTAAAATCTTTGTAAAAGCGTTTTTGAAGCTTTAAAGCGTGAAGGAAAAGATTACTTTATACACTCGGTTTCTGCCTTTGTTTCCTTGTCAGCCAAGGCATTGATTACTGGAGTCGGATTCCACCAGAAAGTCTGCTCAACGCTCTCTCCGCTGACGCAAACCTGCCTTTGCTTCACTAACTCTACAATTTCAGCAACAGATTCCAGGATAGTTGCTGAAGCCCCGACTCCGTTCAACGGAATATTGACCTTGCCGTCTGAACCAACAGGCCAGAATTCTGCATCATCGCTTGACATTACAATATTCACTGTGTTCTGGCCTCCTTGAGGCGTGTAGAATATTGTCTTCAGGAAAACGTTTCCATAATTCTGCTGCGTGTCAGGCCATTCCAAACCATACACTGGAGTTTGCGCGCTTCCGCATCTAGTTCCCCAGGCGCCTGTTGTCTGGTTGCTAATGTCTGGCACTCCATTCTGGAATTTTTCAATCACAAAAGCGTCATAAAAGTCCCTGCAATTCTCTCCAACTCCCCACCAAAGATTGCTTTCCATGCCAGTATAAGTGTCAACCCCGTTGATTCCAAAGTTGTATGAAGCGCAGGCCTCTCCAGAATTGTTTGAAATTTTCAAAATTGCAGGAGTCGCATAGCTTGGAGAGAGCACTAACCTGAAAGAGCCGTCATTGTTTCTCTTCACGCTCAAAATCTGTCCTCTCCTGTCAACATTAACAGCCTTGAAGCTTGAGACTGTTTCAGTATTCAAGAAAGCGTTTGCTGAGTAAGGGCTTCCGGTATGCCCTACAGCCCTTAACGCTTCAGCTCCTGAAACAATCTGCAACGGCTCTCCTAAATAATTCAAGCCGTAATTAATCCTTCCTGCCTCTGTTCCAAGAGTTCCAACAGCTCCGTCAAACGCCAAGTAATAGAATGGAGAGATTGGAAGAGGCTGTGTTCCGGACTTTCTCAACTTTACCAATGCTTTCACATCAGCCTGTCCGTTAGTGAAGAATTGCCATTCTGCATTATCAAACTCTATCTCAATGCTTCCCTCATACAGGCCTGGAGATGAAAGCAAGTACCCAATGCTTGGAACGCTTTCAAAGTCTGTGCCTCCAATCCTGAAAACTTTAAAGTCTTTGAAAATTTCCCCAAGCCCTGGACCTTCATCTCCTCCCTTATACCATGCAGGAGTTTGCGCAAATGCAATGTTCCTGTAATAATCATCAAAGTCTGACTGCAGGTCCGGAGCAAACCTGTCCTGTATCAAGTAAACGTTGAATTTCAGGTTTTTCAAGAATTCCCCTTTGCTCAAGCCTTGAGGGTAGGTAAGGCTTTCTCCCTGCTTTTCCGTGCTATTAATGAAAGCCTCAAGCCTTGAAGTATTGTAAGGCTCGCAGTCCTGCAGCAAAGGCCTTTGCGAGACAGCAAATGCTGTTTCTATAACATCGTCCTGCGTCAATCTGTTGCAGTTTTCTATTGCACAGCCTGCTGTTTCTGGCGTGATTCTTGCAACAACGGTGTACGTTGTATTATCCTGCGCCAGGCCCGAAAACTCGCAGCCAATAACAGACTTGCTTACAACGTTCACTGTTTTAGTGCATGCAGGCAGTGCTGCTAGAGTGTTGGAATTTACAACAGTCACTGTAAGAGCCGTGCTTACATTTCCCGGAGTGGTGTTTTCTATCTCCACTACAACATTAACGTCTGCAATTCCGCTCCTTGCAACAACGTCAGAGTAGATTTTTGAGATTCCGATATTGTCCTCTCCGATAACGTTTTCTTTAGTTCCCATTGCTTCAGTCCCTGAAGGGCATTGGAGAGTATTGCTTGCCAGAAATTCCTTCACTAGCTCTATTTTTTTCAATAATGCAATGCTGAACTGCACTCCATCGCAAAACATCGCATTAGGGTTTTCCTCATCGCAGGTGTCAGACTCTATTGAATTCCAGCTCCAGCTGAAGAGCATTTTCGGAGCTGCTATAACATCAGTGTTTCCTTGAATTCCTGGAGGCATGAATGAAGCGCAGTCAACGTTCACTTCCGGAATAGTGTCCTGCACTATGTCTTCAGGGCTTATTGCGTTAAACTGCACCATGAAGTATTGCGAGGCGTCTGATGGAGAGTCTTCTTCCTCTTCCAAATCCACTTCGTCAGCGTCAATGTCTCCTTCCGAAGGCTGGTCAAACAGGCTTCCCAAAAACCCGCCTTTGCTTTTTACTTTAATTTCATCAATGCTGTAGGTCTTATCCTTGTAATAATGCCTTTCGGCATTTACTTTCAAAAGCTTGAAGAACGTTCCTTCATTTGCAGGGCTGTTGTTTGTAAACCTTACCTCTATTGCCTGGTCTGAAAGCTTGCTGTCAATCCTGTTGTCAGTGCTCGCGCTTCCAACTCTTCCGACTCCAATCTCGCTTGCAGGAGCGCCTTTAGGGCTGTACATTTGCAGGCTTCCAACTTCCAAATCAGTCTTTGTGGTAGTGAATTCCAAGGTTTCCTGGTTTTGCATGTTGTAGAATGTTTTTCCCAAAAACACTCCCAATCCTTGCGAGATAGGGCTTTTTCCAAACAATCCGCCCAAGAACGCAGGATTTCCAGGCATTACCATTGCCCCAATAGTTCCCAAAACAGGGCCCCAATCAGTGCCTTCCTTTTCTTTTGCTGGTGCAGCAAACTTTTCAGGGCTTGACAAAGCGTCTTTAGCCCTGCTCACTAATTCCTTTGCTGTGCCAACTGCAGAGTCAGCGCTGGTTGACCTATTCACAGCATCATCAAGATTGTCCTGGCTAAGGCCGCTTAAAACTCCGCCTTGTTTGGTCATGTTTTCTGTTTCTTTGATTTGCTTTTCTGTTTCCGCTGAGGCAGTTTCAAGCGCAGTTATTACAGCAGGCAAAGTTTCTAAAGTTGCGGCGCTTGTTTGGGCAGTTTCTAATTCAGTATTTATTTTTCCGGTAACTTCAGTGTTTATTTCCCCGAGTTTTGTTGCAGCGCCTGTCTGAATTGTTGAGATGTTTCTCGCTGTAAGCGCTCCCGGCCCAGTTTCTTGCTCGCTGGCAATTGTTAACTGTTCTGTGGCTGCTTTTAGTATTGTTTTTGCTGCTGGAGTTATGTTTGGGCTGCTTGTTATCGCTGAAACAGAAGTGATGCTCCCTATTACTGAAGTGTTCGCGCTAGTTTCAACAGTACTTGCGCTAGTGCTGGCTGTTTGTGCGACTGCCACTTTTGTACTTGCGTAATTGTTCCTTGCTTGAGCGACTCCAATGAGTGCCAAAAGCTTAACTTTGGCTGCTTCACAGTATGCCTTAAACAGCGGGGCAATCGTGCCCCCCTCGCATAGGAAAGACTTCATTTCAATAGCGCATGCTTTTGCATCATCAATCGCAAGCTTTGATTCGGTCAAGGCTCCGCCCCCAAACTTTGAACTAAGTTCGCTAGCGCTTGCACCAGCTGTTGCAGCCTCAGCCAATAATATTTCACTACTTCTACCCTCTGGCTGTTTGCCTTTTGCAGTCACTACCGTACCATTGGATGTATCAGGAAGAATGCGCTCCTCTCTCGCTACATCATCACTACTAGGCACGGTTTCTGTGCTTGCTTCTTCCGTGCCCCACTTGCTTGCGGCATTAAAGCAGACATTAATCATTTTCTTAGCGTCTGTACCAAGATCAGCATACTCCGTGTCTCCAATTTTTTTATCTGTTGGTAGGTTTGTTGGCGTTTTACTTTTATCTGTTTTCGCATCAGTAGAAGTTGTTTTTACCAAGCCTTCAGCTTGGGTTTTTGCCTGCGTTGTGGCAGTAAGAGCTGAAGCTGTTTGCGTTTTTGTTGCTGCAACCTTTGTTTGCGCTTCTTGGAGTTTAGCCAAAGCTATTGTTGAAGATGTTACCTGTTCTTCAAGCGAAGGCTGGGTATAACCGAACTTTTTGTTCAATGAATCTCCAAGCAGTCCAATCAATGTCGTGAGAGCTCCCCATTTGAGGCCGTCTTTTGCAGCGTTCAAGAAGCTTTGCATGTCAACCTTAAAGCTCGCGTCCTTTTGATAACAATAATTTGCAAGCTCCGTGCTGTCAAATCCGTCGTCAGGAATTTGAGGATTGTCAAAAACATCAAACTCGTACTTGTCAAGCTGTAAGCAAGCGCCGGA